>JAYRHO010000031.1:0-6456 GCA_041907245.1 Saccharospirillaceae bacterium | reverse complement strand
GCCAAAGGGTATTCCTCCACTTGTGGGTAAATGCGATGGCGTGCGGCAAAATCCAACATGGTGGCGAGCATGGCTGGGCTACCCACAGGGGACGAAGACACCGAACGCTGGGCGTCCATCAAGGCGGAAACGCTTAAGGTCATGGGTTCTAAAATCACTCCGACAAAGTGCAAGCGCCCGCGCTTGGACAGCATTTTCACATAGCTGCGCCAGTCCAAATTCACATTGACCGTTACCAAAATAAAATCGAAATAGCCCGCGTGCGCTTTCATGGCGTCTTTATCGTTGGAGTCGAGCGTACGCTGCGCACCCAGTGCCAGTGCCTCGTCGCGCTTGGCGGCGGTGGAGGTGAAGGCCGTTACTTCGCAGCCCCATTTGTTTAAAAATTGCAGCGCCAAATGCCCCAAGCCACCGATGCCTACCACCGCGACTTTGTCTGTGGGCTTGACGCCGTACTGCATGATGGGGTTGAACACCGTAATGCCACCGCAAAAGAGTGGGCCTGCTAGCTGCATGGGCAGGCTCTCAGGGAGTTTTATCACGGCGCTGGCCTGAGCACGGACTTTATCGGCAAAGCCGCCATGACGCTGCACTATGGTGCCTTGGGCGCCGTCGCAGAGGTTATGGTCGCCGCTTAAACAACTGTGGCAGTGGTTGCAATAGCCGCTGTGCCAGCCCAAGCCTACGCGCTCTCCGATTTTCAAATGGCTCACCGCCGCCCCCAGTGCAGCAATGCGCCCCGCCACTTCATGGCCTGGCACAAAAGGATAAGAAGTGCTGCGCCAGTCGTTATTGAGCATACTCAAATCGCTGTGACATAGGCCGCAGTATTCCACGGCTATCTCGACTTCGTTGGCGGCTAAAGGGGCAGGCTCGTAAGCGTAGGGGCGAAGCTCGCCTCCTTGTTCAAAAGCGGCATAAGCATGAATCATTGAGATACCTCCACAGGGAAAAGCGCAGCCTAGCACGCATGGCTTAGATGGTCAGCACAGGGCAAGGCTGTTAGAATGCGCACCTTGATTTTTCAGGAGCTGTTTCGTTGAGCGTTATTCATATTGCCACTGCCAAACTTCCCACCCCTTTTGGCGTGTTTGCCATGCATGGCTTTGAAGAGACGGAAACAGGACAAGAGCACGTCGCCCTGAGCATGGGCGAATTTAGCCCAGAAAAAGCCGTTTTGATGCGCGTGCATTCCGAATGCTTAACGGGCGATGCGCTCTTTAGCTTGCGCTGCGATTGCGGCTTTCAGCTTGAGGCGGCGCTGAAAGCCGTGGCGGAAGCAGGATGTGGCGTGGTGTTGTACTTGCGCCAAGAAGGCCGTGGCATTGGCCTTTTGAATAAAATTCGTGCCTATCATTTGCAAGACCAAGGAGCCGATACGGTGGAAGCCAACGAGCGCCTAGGTTTTGCCCCAGACCTGCGCAAATACACCATGTGCCGCCCAATGCTCGATCACTTGGGTATTCACAGCGTCAAACTGATGACCAACAACCCCAAAAAAGTGAAGGCACTGACCGATGTGGGTGTGAATGTGGTCGAGCGCGTGCCTTTGCAGGTCGGGCGTAACCCTTATAACGACGGTTATCTCAACACCAAAGCCAGCAAACTGGGGCACTTATTGCCCAGGCCACCTGAAGCGCTGATCAGCCATCAAGACGACGAATAGCGAAAAGGGAAGAAAAGAAGGCGGCAAACCCAGTTTAAAAACTGGGCTTGCGCTGAGAAAGCCTAGGTCGAAAGACTTAGGCTTTTTTGTTGGCGCGTTTGCGATCCACTTCGGTGAGGTGTTTCTTACGCAGACGGATGCTGACAGGAGTGACTTCCACCAGTTCGTCGTCTTCGATGAACTCCAGCGCTTGTTCCAAGGTATGACGCACGGGCGGGGTCAAAACGATGGCTTCGTCTGTGCCTGAGGCGCGGATGTTGGTCAGCTGCTTGGCCTTGGTGGGGTTAACCACGAGGTCGTTATCACGGCTGTGCAAGCCGACGATCATGCCTTCGTACACTTCCGTTTGTGGGCCAATAAACAAGCGACCACGCTCTTGCAGAGTAAACAGGGCATAACCCAAGGCTTTGCCGTCTACCATAGACACCAGTACGCCGTTTTTGCGGGTAGAGCCAAGGCTGGCTTGCAATGGGCCGTAATGGTCGAACACGTTGGTCAAAATGCCTGTGCCTGAAGTCAGGGTGAGGAATAAGCCACGGAAGCCGATCAAGCCACGCGCAGGAGCCATAAACTCCAAGCGCACGCGGCCTTTACCGTCGGGCATCATGTTGGTCATTTCGGCGCGGCGGTTGCCCATTTCTTCCATGATTGAGCCTTGGTGTTCTTCTTCAACGTCGATTACTACTTGTTCGTAGGGCTCTTGCAGTACGCCGTCGATTTCTTTTACCACGACCTGTGGCTTGGAAATGGCCAGCTCGAAGCCTTCGCGGCGCATGGTTTCGATAAGCACGGACAAGTGCAGCTCACCACGACCTGATACTTTGAATTTCTCTGGGCTGTCGCCGTCTTCGACGCGCAAGGCGACGTTGTGAATCAATTCACGCTCTAAGCGTTCTTTGATGTTGCGGCTGGTAACGTACTTGCCTTCTTTGCCAGCAAAGGGTGAGTCGTTGACTTGGAAAGTCATGCTGACGGTTGGCTCGTCCACTTTTAAAGGTGGCAGCGCTTCAGCGTGGCCGTAGGCGCACACGGTGTCGGAGATGTTGAGCTTGTCGATACCTGAAATACAGACGATGTCGCCTGCTTCGGCTTCGGCTACCACTTCTTTTTGTAAACCGTGGAAACCTTTGACTTCCAAAATACGCGCTTTACGCACGTTGCCATCGACGTCTACAACCTGTACGTCCATGCCAGGCTTGGCTTTACCACGGGTGATGCGACCTACACCGATAACGCCAACGTAGCTGTCGTAGTCCAGTGCGGAAATTTGCATTTGCAGGGGGCCGTCGCGATTTACCGCAGGAGCAGGAACGTGCTTGATGATCATTTCAAACAAGGGTGTCATGTCATCGGCTAGGGCATCGGGCTCTAAGCCTGCTTTGCCGTTTAAGCCTGAGGCATAAATAACGGGGAAATCGAGCTGTTCTTCGGTGGCGCCAAGGCGGTCAAAAAGGTCGAACACTTCGTCCAACACCCAGTCTGGGCGTGCGCTGGGGCGGTCAACTTTGTTGATAACCACGATAGGGCGCAGGCCACGCTCGAACGCTTTTTGGGTAACGAAGCGAGTTTGTGGCATGGGGCCGTCTTGGGCGTCAACCAGCAAGCACACGCAATCGACCATCGACATCACGCGCTCTACCTCGCCGCCGAAGTCGGCGTGCCCGGGGGTGTCAACGATGTTGATGTGGTAGCCGTTCCAGTTGATGGCGGTGTTTTTGGCCAAAATGGTGATGCCGCGTTCTTTTTCTTGGTCGTTGGAATCCATCACGCGCTCGCCGCTTTGTTCGCGACGATCGAGAGTGCCAGATTGTTGCAAGAGTTTGTCGACCAGCGTGGTTTTGCCATGGTCAACGTGGGCGATGATGGCGATATTGCGTAGTTTCTCGATCACGGGAGTGCCTTGAGGGTTGGAAGTGATGCAAAATAAGGGGCGGAGATTCTAACAGAAAAGCTTTTAGGCAGTGAGAGAAATTTGATTATTTTTTCAGCGCTGCGCATGGCTCATTAAATAAAGTCTGGTTATAATGCCCAGCCGCGATGGATGCACCACTTAGGTGCATTTTTATTTAAGGAATCTCGAAGTCACCACAATAGGGCATTAGCCGCTGTTCGAGCTTCCTTCGCCAAACCTATTCAAAACTTGCCTTTCCTGCACCGGAGAATTTCGATGTCATCTAACACGCTCAAGTTAATCAAAGAGCACAACGTGAAATGGGTGGATTTACGCTTTACCGATATCAAAGGTAAAGAACACCACATCACCATTCCTGCTAAGACCGTTGACGAAGATTTCTTCGAAAATGGGCAGATGTTCGATGGCTCCTCTTTTGCGGGTTGGAAAGGCGTCGAAGCCTCGGACATGATTCTAATGCCCGATGACAACACCCCATTCCTTGATCCTTTTATGCAAGACAGCACCGTAGTGCTGCGCTGCAATGTGATCGAGCCTGCGACCATGCAAGGCTACGAGCGCGACCCGCGTTCTGTGGCGCAGCGCGCCGAAGCCTATTTGAAAACCACAGGCTTGGGTGACACCGCGTTTTTTGGCCCAGAGCCTGAGTTCTTTATGTTCGACGACGTGCGTTGGGGCGCGGATATGTCTGGCTCTTTCTGCAAAGTGGATTCCAGTGAAGCCGCTTGGAACAGCGCCAAAGAATACGAAGGCGGCAACAACGGCTTCCGCCCTGGCGTCAAAGGCGGCTACCTGCCCGTACCTCCCGCCGATAGCCATCACGATATTCGTACCACCATGTGTAACACCCTCGAAGCTTTGGGCTTGGAAGTGGAAGTGCATCACCATGAAGTGGCCACCGCAGGTCAGAACGAAATCGGCGTGCGCTTTAATACACTGGTGAAAAAAGCCGACGAAGTGCAAATGCTGAAATACGTCGTGCACAACGTCGCCCACGCTTACGGCAAAACCGTCACTTTTATGCCCAAGCCCATCATTGGCGATAACGGCTCTGGCATGCATGTGCATATTTCGTACTGGAAAAACGGCGTCAACCAGTTCGCAGGCGACGGCTACGCAGGGCTTTCCGATACCGCGCTGTATTTTATTGGTGGCATCATCAAGCACGCGAAAGCCTTGAACGCCTTCACCAACCCCAGCACCAACTCCTACAAGCGCCTTGTGCCTTTCTTTGAAGCCCCTGTGATGCTGGCTTATTCCGCCCGCAACCGCAGTGCTTCTATTCGTATTCCTTATGTGGTTTCCCCAAAAGGCAAACGTGTTGAAGCGCGCTTCCCCGATCCAACGGCCAACCCTTACTTGGCGTTTTCGGCCTTGTTGATGGCAGGCTTGGATGGCGTGAAAAACAAAATTCACCCAGGCGATGCCGCCGATAAAGACTTGTACGACCTGCCTCCTGAAGAAGCCAAGGCCATTCCTCAGGTCTGCGGCAGCTTACGCGAAGCGCTGCAAAATCTGCAAGACAACCACGCTTTCTTGCTCGAAGGCGGCGTGTTCACTCAAGACTTTATCGACGCTTACATCAAAATGAAGATGAGCGACGTGCATCGTATTGAGCAAACCACGCATCCGCTTGAGTACGAAATGTACTACGCACTTTAAGCAAAGCGTATCGGGCGGCCTTGGCCGCCCTTTTTTTTTGCGCGCATTACACCCTATGCGTTTGGATACTGTTTTTACCACTGCTTAGAAAAGCGGCATCGGCAAACTTGATGCGGCGGCGGCACTCGCGGCGGACGCGATACTGGCTACACTGGGCGCTTTTTTACAGGCGCAGAGGGTGGAGTATGAGCGAGTTAAGACGAGATTGGCACAAGGATGAAATCGCCGCGCTTTGGGCGTTGCCCTTTAATGAACTCCTCTTTCGCGCTGCCACCGTGCATCGCGCGCATTTCAACCCCAATCAGATTCAGGTATCGACCTTGCTGTCGATTAAAACGGGCGCTTGTCCAGAGGATTGCAAGTATTGCTCGCAGTCCATTCACAACGCCACCGCACTCGAGCGCGAGAAGCTGGTTGAGGTGGCCAAGGTGGTCGAGCAGGCCAAAGCCGCCAAAGCAGCGGGTGCAAGCCGATTTTGCATGGGGGCGGCGTGGCGCAGCCCGCATAAAAAAGACATGCCCTATGTGCTCAATATGGTGCAAGAGGTGAAAGCCCTAGGCCTGGAAACCTGCATGACGCTGGGCATGCTGAGCGCACAACAAGCGCAGGATTTGGCGCAGGCAGGGCTGGATTATTACAACCACAACCTCGACACCTCGCCAGAGTATTACGGCGACATCATCACCACGCGCACCTTTGGCGAGCGCTTGCAAACCTTGGCGCATGTGCGTGATGCGGGTCTTAAGGTTTGCGCAGGCGGCATAGTGGGCCTGGGCGAAAGCCGCGCCGACCGCATTAGCCTGTTGCAGCAGCTGGCCAATTTACCCGCGCACCCCGATTCCGTTCCCATCAATAAGCTGGTGAAAATTGCGGGTACGCCTTTGGCACAGGTCGAGGAGCTGGATGGCTTTGAGCTGGTGCGCACTATCGCCTGTGCGCGCATTCTGATGCCCAAAACTTGGGTGCGCTTGTCGGCGGGCAGGCAAGAAATGAACGATGAGCTGCAAGCGCTGTGCTTTTTGGCTGGAGCCAATTCCATCTTTTACGGCGACAAGCTGCTCACCACGGACAACCCCAGCACCTCACGCGATCGTGCTCTCTTTGCGCGCTTGGGCTTGGAGGCCGTGCCCATGACCGAGGCAAAAAAGCCCGTGGTGCGACATTGGCAGCCAGCTTAGGGTGGGCTTGGGGCTTGGGGCTTGGGGCTTGGGGCTTG
>JAYRHO010000030.1:0-10008 GCA_041907245.1 Saccharospirillaceae bacterium | reverse complement strand
TGGTCGAGGATTTCTAAATGCAACCAGTCGGTATTATTTATATCCTCTAGGCTTTGTGGTCGGGTGCTGGCGTGCCAGCTTTTTAGTAAATAGTCTGTTTTGTTTAAAACAAAGGCGCAGTAGCGCGAGCGCATTAAGGCTTCGGGGCTTGGAGCATTTTGGCCTAAATGCCAAGGCTCGCAGCAATCCGAGTAAGGCCGAGTAGAATGACAAGGGCAGAGCATAACAATCTCCCAAAAGGCGTTATGATAAAGGATTTATGGAGTGGCTGGGTATTTTTCTAATACTGTGTTTTAATACAGTCTTTTTAAGCGAAGGACGATGGCTATGCAAACTTGGGTGTGGACGGTGGAAGGAGTGGCGGTGGTCGCGGCGCTGCTGGGTGTGGGCTTTGGGGCACTGACTGTGGCGGTGTTAAAAGGTCGTCGCGTAACGGCTTTGGCCACAGCGGTGGATTGGCTTAAACAACAGTTAGAGGAAAGCCAGCAGCAGTATTTCCTGGCGCAAGAAGAAATTAAAAAATTGCAAATCCATACACACGAACAAGATTTGCAGATAAACACGCTCAAAGTTCAAAGTGGCAATGCGCAAACGGAAATGGCTCGCCTCGAGAACGAGTTGCAAGAGCAACACAGCCAATATCGCTTGCAGCAAAAGTTGCTCGAAGAGACGCAAGCGCACGCCCATAGCGCCCAGGTAAAACTCGAAGCCAGCCAAACGCAGTTGCAAGCGGCGCACGAGCAAAGCCAAGAGTTACGCGCACGTTTAAAAGATACCGAGCACAATCTGAGTGAAAAACTTCACAGCTTGCAAGAGCAGCACAGCGCGGTAAATCGCCAGTACACCGAGCTTAAAACCACACTGGAGCAAAAAGAGCTGAATTTCTCCGCTCAGCTGGCGCAGCTTAATGAAACAAAAATGCAAATGGGCAAAGAGTTTGAAAATCTTGCCAATAAAATTTTTGAAGAAAAAGGCAAAACTTTTTCGCAAACCAGCCAAAGCAGCATCGATGCCTTACTAAAACCTTTTCGTGAGCAAGTGCAAGGTTTTCAAAATCGAATTAATGAAGTGCACGATGCCGCTTTAAAGGGCAATACGGCCTTAAATTTGGAAATTAAAAAAGTTTTTGAAATTGGCATAAAAATGAGCCAAGAAGCCACCGATTTAACGCGCGCCTTAAAAGGTGATTCGCAGCAACGTGGCGCTTGGGGTGAAGCGCAGCTGGAGCGAACTTTGGAAATGAGCGGCTTAATTAAAGACGAGCATTTTAGCGCACAAACCAGCTTTAAAGATGAACAGGGCCAAACCAAACGCACCGATTATTTAATTAAATTACCCGATCACAAGCACATAGTGATCGACAGCAAAGTGTCTTTGGTGGCTTACGACAAAGCGGTCAATGCCAGTAGCGAAGAAGGCCAGCATCTGGCATTGGCTGAACACGCTAAGGCCGTTCGTCGGCATATTGATGATTTAGCCAGTAAGGATTACACCAGCCTTGCAGGCGTGCGCAGCCCCGCTTTTGTGCTGATGTTTATGCCCATCGAGCCTGCTTATATTGAAGTTTTAAAATACGAGCGTGACTTATTTGATTACGGTTATCGCAAGGGCGTGGTGCTGGTATCGCACACCACGTTAATTCCTATTTTGCGTACGGTGTCGAACCTGTGGATGATTGAGCGCAGCAATTCTGAGGCGCGCGAAATCAGTGAAAAAGCGGGCGAGATTTTTAATCAGGTTTGTATTGTGGCCGAGCATTTAAATCGTTTGGGCGGCACGCTTAATACCGCCAGCAATCATTATAACAAAGCCATTACCTCTTTTACGGGGGCAAAAGGCTTGTACAGCAAGGTCGAGCGTTTTAATCAGCTTTCCAATAAAGTCAGCAAGGAATTACCCGCGCTTGATCCCATAGAGCTGGATTATCACACTGAGCGTTTAAATCTGATTGCCGAGCCCATCCCAGAACAGGCCGATACTTTGGTTGTGGGCGAAGAACAGGCCTTACCCGAGTAAAAAAGTCGGAAAAACGCTTGCCAAAGCCTAAGGTGGAGCGCAGTATTTTGCGCTCACTTACTCATTTGGAGGTAGATATGACTCAGGTTACTTTTCGTGGTGCGCCCGTGGATGTTGCAGGTAATTTCCCCAAAGCAGGGCAGAGCGCTCCTGACTTTACCTTAACCTTGGCGGATTTAAATGAAGTTCGCTTGGCGGATTTTAAAGGTAAGAAACTGCTGCTTAATATCTTTCCCAGCATTGATACAGGCGTCTGTGCAACCAGCGTGCGCACTTTTAATCAGCGTGCGGCGGAAGTAGCAAACGCGGTGGTACTTTGCGTTTCTGCGGATTTGCCCTTTGCCGCTGGGCGTTTTTGTGGCGCTGAGGGCATAGACCAAGTCAAAACCGCGTCCACCTTTCGCAATGCGGCTTTTTTGAAAAATTACGGTGTGGAACTGGCTGGCAGTCCTTTAAAAGGCCTGTGTGCACGTTCGGTCGTATGCATTGATGAGCAAGGCAAAGTGCTTTACAGCGAGCTGGTCGCAGAAATCACGCAAGAGCCGAACTACGACGCGGCCTTACAATCCCTCAAATAACCCTCTGCCCCCCCCTTATAGCCGCTTGCTGTGCCTTTGCCCTGCACTCATGCGGCATCCTGCCGCATACGGTTTCTTCAGGTGATCCCCACTCGGCACATAAGCTTGGCTTAGCTCGAAACGCCTTGCTCGTTGCGGCTTTGCATGCGGTGTAAGCCAAAACGGCCAAACAGCGGCAAAAGCGGCACAGGCGGTAAAGGCAGCTAGGCGGTTTGCTGGTGAATTTTGGTTAAGAGCTTCATCAAAGGCGCAGGGATGCGCTGAGTGAGGTCGATGGTGTCGATGAGGTTTTTGATATAAAGCCCAAGCTCCGTATCACCCGTAATGAGCAATTTACGGCGGAAAAACAGCGTATCTGGGTCGACTTCGCCGTGTAGGATTTGCAGCATGGAAGCCTGATCGCTTTTTAAAGTGGCATCGGCCGTTTGCGCAGGGATGCTAATTTGAATGCGGCGGTTTACCAAGGTCATGCTGAATTTAAAATTTAAATCAGTAATTTCCACGGCGGCAATTTGTCCTTTTAAAAAATCCAAATCGCCACTGTGTCTTTCTTTTTGCAGCAGGTGATTGACCGCCGTATTTAAAAAAGCCGTCATGATGGGCGTGGGAGTATGACGAGTTATTTTGGCAGGAAGTTCTGGCAACACGCGATTTAAACGTGCTTCTAATAAGGCTAGTACGGTCATAATGCTCACCCACTTTAAGGAGCGTAAAGAGTAAAACGGGTATTTTCTACTGACAAAGCCTAAAAGGTGGTAGAAGCTACCTACCCCCTACAGGGCTTAGGCAGGGGGCAGAAGTTTTTATAGCATGGGCTTTTTTTAAAATAAGCGAAATCATATGGAACTCTTGTGCCCCGCAGGAAGTTTGCCTGCCCTGAAAGCAGCCATAGACAACGGTGCCGACGCCGTTTATGTCGGCTTAAAAGACGACACCAATGCGCGCCATTTTGCAGGCTTAAACCTCGGTGAAGGCGGCCTCGAAGAGGCGGTAAAGTACACCCATAAAGCGGGCAAAAAACTGCATGTGGCCATCAATACCTTCGCTCATCCTGAAGGTTGGGAGCGCTGGCAGCGTGCAGTGGATACCGCCGTGCGAGCAGGGGCGGATGTGTTGATTTTGGCCGACATTTCTTTGCTGGCTTACGCGCAAGATCGTTATCCTCATATTGAAAAACATTTGTCGGTGCAGGCCAGCTCTACCAATCCTGCGGCCATTGATTTTTATCGCCAATTTGGCGTGTCGCGCGTGGTGTTGCCGCGCGTGCTTTCTATGGTACAAGTCAAAGCCTTGGCGCGTATGTGCGACATGCCGCTGGAAGTGTTTGCTTTTGGCAGCCTGTGCATTATGGCCGAAGGGCGCTGCTATTTAAGTTCTTACATGACAGGCGAGTCGCCCAATACCGCGGGTGCTTGTTCGCCTGCGGCCTATGTGCGTTGGGATGAAAAAGAAAACGGCGTGCTGGAGTCGCGTTTAAATGGTGTGATGATCGACCGTTTTGAAAAAGACGAAAACGCAGGCTATCCCACGCTCTGCAAAGGCCGCTTTCATGTTGGCGATGATCTTTACCACGCGCTGGAAGAACCCACCAGTTTAAATACTTTGGAATTACTGCCTGAGCTTTACCAAGAAGGCATAGTGTCGCTTAAAATTGAAGGCCGTCAGCGCAGCCCCGCTTACGTTTCCAGCATCACTAAAGTGTGGCGCGCCGCCATCGACAAAGTATTGGAAAACCCCACAGGTTTTACCGTGCAAGAAGATTGGAATCGCGTGCTCAATTCATTATCCGAAGGCAGCCAAACGACTTTGGGTGCTTATCATCGTAAGTGGAAATAATTATGAAGTTTTCCTTGGGGGCTATTCAGTATTATTGGCCAAAAGACAAAGTTGAACGTTTTTATCGTGACGTCGCCGACTCGCCCGTAGACATTGTTTATATGGGCGAAACCGTTTGCTCCAAACGCCAAGAATTAAAACTCGAAGACTATATGAAAGTCGCACACGAGCTGCGTGAGGCGGGTAAGCAAGTGTGCTTGTCCACTATGGTGCTGTTGGAAGCGCCCGCTTTGGTGCGTGAAATGTCGCGCTATGTTGATAACGGCGAATTTATGATCGAGGCGAACGACATCGGCGCGGTGCAATTAGCGCAAGAAAAAAATCTGCCCTTTGTGATTGGCTCAGCCATCAACTGCTACAACCAGCACACGCTGAAATTATTTGCTAAAAAAGGCATGAAGCGTTGGGTGATGCCAGTGGAATTATCGCGCGAATGGCTAAATGAATTATTAGAGCAAAGCACACTGGCAGATGTGCGCGATTTATTTGAAGTGGAAGTCTTTGCATTTGGTCATATGCCCTTGGCTTGGTCGGCGCGTTGCTTTACCGCACGCAACGAAAATCGACAAAAAGACGATTGCCGTTTGGCTTGCATCAACGACCCTAAAGGTCGCATCGTAAAAAGCCAAGATGGCACGCAAATTTTCGTGATTAACGGCATTCAAACTCAATCAGGCCATCGCTATAACTTGGTCAATGATTTGCCCAGTATGAAAGGTTTGGTCGATGTGGTGCGCTTAAGCCCAGAGCCCGAAGGCACCTTGCAATGGCTACAGGCATTTCGTGCCAATTTAGACGGTTTAGCACCGCAAGCCCTCGCGCCAACCGATGCTAACGGCTATTGGCGTAAGCTGGCGGGCATGGTGTTGGAAGTCGAATAAAATTCGCTTTTTTTGCGCTATTGGCGTGGCGATAATTCTCTTATTTTACGGCCACTTTTTTATTCGCTACCTATTTCTGGGTGGCGTTCTATCTCTGCTATTTTCTTGTGCCTGTTGCTCATTCTGGCAAGGTAGTATCACCTACCCTTAGTGTGTGCTGACATGAGTAAAGATTGGCAAGAATCAAGCGCTAAGGCCTTATGGCGACCCGATAACGATGAGTTTTGGCGCGCTATTGGCCACAGCAAAACCCAAACCCAGCCTGTGATGAATTTACTGCTGTTGTTGGCAGGAGCCAGCATTTGGATGATTTGGGCGGTGCTGTGCGTGCTGCTGTTAGAGGTGGGCTACGGTTTTAGCTTGCAAGAGCTTTTTAATTTAATTGCCAGTGCGGGCTTGGCAGGCTTTTGTGTGCGCTTAAGTGGCAGTTTTATTGTGCATCATTGTGGTACGCGCGGGGCTTTGCTGTTAAGTAGTTACTTACTTCTTATTCCCATTTTTATTTTATTAAAAGCCTTAAATCAATTTCATTCTTCTTGGGAATTGTTTTTGTATGCGGCCATTAGCTCAGGAATGGGCGCGGGTTTATTAACGCAAATTATCAGCGCCAGTTGTTATTTATTTCCGCTGAAAATGCGCCCTTTGGTACAGGAAGTGCCCTTGTCTTTGGGGGCGGCGGGCTTGATTTTAGTGCTGGTCGCAACGCCTTTGTTGGTGCAATTACCTTGGCTTTCGTCATTAGGTTTTGAAGTGATGATCCTGCAATTTCCAAGCAGCAACGTCAGCGGCAAAATCAGTGCGGGTGAGTCGGTGTGGCTTGGGGCAAGCTTATTGTTGCCATTGTTATTATTAGCGCCTGCGCTTTGGTACGCGCATCAGGCTCCGCGCGTGGCTGTACCCAGTATGCAGCTACTCAATAAACCCTTGTGGGGCGGAGTCGTGCGCTCGCTCTTGCTGCTTGTGGCTATTTTTATTTTGTGTTTGGCGTGGCAGTTGCCCGATAAATGGTTTGCGTCTTTTCAAAGTATTCCTGCTGTGCGTGAAATTACCTTATTGCTCACGGTTTTTATGCTGCTGTTTTTGCTGCGCACGCTTTCTAACAAAGGCGTGGAAGTGGCGAAAAAGCAACTGCACATTCTATTAAACCGCGAAGCCAATTTACTGGGGCTTATGTATTTAATGGGCATGGGCTCTTTATTGGGCTTTGCCGTAAGCTTCCCGCTTTTTATCAAGGCGGTATTTGGTTTGCAGCAGGTTGGTGGGGTGTGGCAGGCCAATCCTGTCGCGCCTGCGGTGTTGGTTTACGGCTGGTTGCCTGTGGTATTGGGTTTGGTGGCGCGTGCGGCAGGCAGCTGGCTGGCACAACGCTTGCGCGCCAGTTTAATCAATCAAGTTGCGTTATTCTTTTTGTTTATCAGCTCTCTTTTTATGGCTTATTACGGCACGCAGGCACTTAAAAGTTTGCACCCAGAGCAATTGTTTTTTGAGTTTTTTATCTGGGCCTTGGTGTTTTTTGTGGCAGCGGGAATTTCTGCTGGCAGCGTGATGAATATGGCCTTAAAAAGCCTGCCGCGCCCCCTGCTTGAGTCGGCATTGGTGTGGATTATTACCTTGGCAGCGGTGGGTGCGTATTACATTCCACGCATGTACGCCGATAACTGGAACCAAACAGGGCCTGGCGCGATTTTGATTGGTTTTGCGGTGTTTTATTTGCTGGGTATGATAATCAACTGGTATTTCTATTTAAGGCGCAGCAGTGCTTTGTCTTTACCGCTTTAAGATATTAAAAAGCAGTTAAAAAAATACCGAGCAAGGCTCGGTATTTTTTGGCACAAATAAAAGTTATTTGTGTTTTTGTTGGCTGAAGAACGCTGCCAAGTTGGCAATGTCGGCATCCGTCAAAGGCTTGGCCATAGGAGCCATAACCGCTGCGTTACCGCCAGTACGTTGACCGTCACGGTAAGCTTTGATGGCGTTTTCTAAGTATTGAGCGTGTTGGCCAGCCAGGCTGGGGTACATGGGAACCATGCTGTTACCATCGGCACCGTGGCAAGCAGCGCATACGCCTGCTTTTGCTTTGCCCGCAGCGGCATCACCAGCAGCCATAGCAGCGCCAGACATTAATAAACTTGCAGCAGCGGCTGCGACTAATAATTTTCTCATCTTATAGCTCCTAAAATTGCCCGAAGGCTTATTACTGCCATACGGCAGCCAGTATAACTGCGCTAGTTGTCACGACTAACCAGCCTTGCAGTATTCGGCTTAAGAACAAAGGCGCGTGCCTGAGCTCCATAAAGTCTTGGATGATCCACCACCCCTTAATTAAGGTGACAGCCCATATTAACCCATATAAAAACACCGCACCTTGACTGTTGGCAGGGTTCAGTGCCACCACTAGGGTTAAGGCAAGCATGATCAACCATTTTGGGGTGAGGTATGTTAACCGCATTGGCATTTTGCTCCAAATTATTTAAGTAGGTATAGGGTAGGAAAAAGCACAATCCAAACGATATCGACCATGTGCCAGTACGAGGCCACACTTTCGGCGGCTTGGGTGCGTTTTTCGAGGCTGTCTGGGCTTTTACGCAGCCAATTGGCGACCAACAATAAAATCACTACACCTGCGGCGACATGAAGAAAATGAAAAAAAGTTGCAAAGAAATAAAAGCCAAAAAAAGTATCGTAATGCAGCGAATAGCCTTGGCTAAATAAATCGAAGTATTCGCTCATTTTTACCACCATATAAATCACGCCTGTAAAGGCGGCGCTAACAAAAAAACGCCCAGCAGCTTGCCCCTTGCGCACGCGCAGTACGCCTAACGCGGCAAAGTAACTGCCCGTGAGCAGCACCATGGTATTGATGATGCCTGCGTTTAAATGCAGTTTTTCTAAGCCTTGTAAAAACATCTCAGGCTGAGACAAACGCACCAAGGCAAATCCTAAAATTAAAATGCCAAATACCGCGAGTTCCGCCATTAAGAAAAACCACAGAGCAATGTCACCAGGAATGTGAGCTTGATGTTTTTGCGCGATCTGTGTGGTGGCCGCGTTTGGCTCGGTGCGGGGTGTTTTAAGCGGCTGATTGAGCTCTAAGGTTTTCATTGAATGCGTCCTGTGAGATTCAAATAAAGGCGAGGCAACATCACGGGCAGTTGTTCGGCTTTATTGAGGTGATAGAAGCGCTGCTGGCCAAAGACATAGGGCACATAATCGGCGGTGCTTTGGTCGATGGTTACGCAGTAAGTGATGATGCCCGCTTGATGGGCTTCGAGAATGGCTTTGCGGGTATCTTCGATGCCATAACGGCCTTCGTAGATATCCAAATCATTGGGTTTGCCGTCGGTTAAAATCAGCAGCAAGCGTTTATCGGCGGGATGATCTTGAATGATGTCGATGGATTGGCGAATGGCCGCGCCTAAGCGGGTGTAATAACCCGGCTCCAGCGCCGCAATACGGCCATGAATGACATCGCTCCAAGGTTCGTTGTAATTTTTAATCATGTTAAAGCGCACATGATTGCGTTTGCGTGAAGAAAAACCGTACAGCGCAAAATCGTCATCGCTGGCGTGCAGCGCTTCGCCAAGCAAATGCAGGCTGTCGCGAATGACGCTGATTACTTGCTTTTCACCGTTGACCCAAGCGTCGGTCGAAAGTGATAAGTCCGCCAAAACCAAGCAGGATAAATCGCGGTGCTGCACTTGTTTTTGCTTCCATACCAAAGCGCTGCTTGGGGCATTGCCACGCAGCTGCGCCACACGTTGCTCTAGGCAAGCGCTAATATCCAGCTCGTGCCCCTGAATTTGGCGGCGCAGCACCAAGGGTTGAGTATTAAAGCTGGAAAACTGTTTGCGTAATTTTTGCGCCGACACCAACAGGCGTTCGGGAATGGGGCAGGGTACGGCTTTGCGCGGTGCAAAAGGAATAACACGGCAGTGGTTCTTTTTCAGCAAGCCTTTACGGTAATCCCACTCGGGGTAGAGCAAGCCATCGCTTAAAGGAATGTCGTCTTCAAATTCGCTGGGTAGGTCTAAATCCAGCTTGACCTTAGCGGCCTTGGTGCTGCGATTGTTCGATAGCGTGATTTTGTCTAAGTCTTCGGCCACGCGTTCGGCGTCGTCATCGTCTTCGTCGTCTTGGTTGCGATCCAGCGGAATGTATTCCGACCAAGAAAAAATGCTTTCCAAACGAAACAGCATAATGCCCGTGCGCCCTTCTGGGTCTTCCGCCAGTTCGGCTTTTTTGCGCGCAGGCTTTTGTGGCGTTTTGGGCTTGTCGTTATTGGCGCGGCGCTCTTCGCCTTCGTCGTCTTCTTGCTCGGGGCGTAAGGGGCTCACGCGGCGGTCGGCAGGATAGAGCCAGAGCGGTACGGGGTTGGCATCGCCTTGGCCCTTGGGTAAAAACTCGACGCTGCCAGGCTTGAGAATGGCTTGCAGCAATGCGTCTTCACGCTTTTGGTTGGCTTTGCTGATATGCAGGCGGTTTTGGCGCTCGGCCACTTCGGCCTGAGCAAGGCGCAGATACAAGCTATTGAGCCCTGGAAAGCGCGCCAAGCAGGCCAATACGGCGGCTTGGTTGGCTTGAATCCAGTTGCCTTGGTGCATGCTGGCCAGGGGGCGGCACGAGGCGAGGGCGGTAAGCCACAAATACAAATCTTTATTAAGGCTTGGGCTGGGGTAGTAATCCAGCTGCGCAGGTAG
>JAYRHO010000029.1:0-4393 GCA_041907245.1 Saccharospirillaceae bacterium | reverse complement strand
CTTTAAACTTAGCGCAGGCTTTGCGAGTGGTTTCCAAATCTTGGCCGCGTTTTTCAGGGTGCTTTTCTAAGTATTCTTTGCTGTAGCGTTTCATAAATGGGAAATCCAACGCCCACCATGCGGCGCCCATAATTGGCACTTTTATCAGCTCTTGTTTTAAGAAAAACTTCAAGAGTGGAATGCGACCATTTAATGCGTGTTGCAGCACTAAAATATCTACCCAGCTTTGATGGTTACTGATAACAAAGTACCAGCCTTTTTTATCCAAATTACTTGGGCGTTCGATGTGCCAGTCCATTTTTTGCGTGAGCCAAATCCAGCCAGAATTGCAGCTAACCCAAGTATTGGCACAAGCGGTCAAAAGCACAGTTAAGCCTTTGCGGATGGGTTGAATTGGAATCACCAGTTTAAAAAACGTCAGTGTAAAAAGAACAGTCGCACAGATCAGGATGTTTATGAATAACAAGGTGGTGGCGATGATTCCAACAATAACTGGGGGCATGGGGTTTCCTTTAGGCTAGGTGGTCGGTTGCAGTTGTTGTGCTTGTATGGCCGTTAAGGCAATGGTGTAGACGATGTCTTCGATAAGCGCACCGCGAGACAGATCGTTTACGGGCTTGGCTAGGCCTTGCAGCATAGGGCCAATGCTGATGACGTTGGCACTGCGCTGCACCGCTTTGTAGGTGGTGTTGCCCGTGTTTAGGTCGGGGAAAATCAACACCGTGGCTTGGCCTGCCACAGGGCTACCCGGTGCTTTGGACTGTGCCACGCTGGCGGTGGTGGCGGCGTCGTATTGCAGCGGGCCATCGATGATAAGGTCGGGGCGTAAGGCTTTAACTTTTTCGGTGGCAGCGATGACTTTTTCAACGTCTGCGCCTGTGCCCGATTTTCCTGTGCTGTAGCTGAGCATGGCTATGCGTGGGGTTATGCCCATGGCGATGGCGGACTGTGCGCTTTGAATGGCAATGTCGGCCAGCTCGTCGGCGTTGGGGTCGGGGTTGACGGCGCAGTCACCGTATACCAATACCTGATCGGGCAAGCCCATAAAGAATACTGAGGATACCAGTTTGGCTTCGGGTGCGGTTTTAATCAGCTGCATGGCAGGGCGTATGGTGTTGGCGGTGGTGGCGATAGCACCAGAAACTAGGCCATCCACATCGCCTAAAGCCAGCATCATAGTACCTAGCACAATGTTATCTTCGAGCTGAGCTAGCGCCATCGGCTCGGTGAGCTGCTTATGCTTACGCAGTTCCACCATTCCAGCTACATAGCTTTGGCGAGTTTTCTCTGGATCAATAATTTGCAGACTGTCTGGTAGAGTAATTTCGTTGGCTTGCGCGACGAGTGCTATGCGTTCTGGGTTGCCTAAGAGGACGCAATTAGCAATGCCGCGAGCTTGGCAAATTGCTGCTGCTTTGAGTGTACGAGGTTCTTCCCCTTCAGGTAGTACAATGCGCTTGTTCGCTGCTCTAGCGCGTTCAACCAGTTGATGGCGAAACGCGGCTGGGCTTAAGCGACTGGCATGGGGTTGGCCTAGCTGCTTCATCAAGATGGGGATATCTAAATTCTCGGCAATGGTTTCCATAATCAGCTTCACGCGGTCTGGATCATCGACGGCGACCTGCACATCCATTTGGCTCAGGCGAGAGGCAGTGGTAAATGCGTCTAAATTGGTTTGTAAAATAGGTGCACCGCTGTCGATGGCGCCACGGCAGAGGCTAATCAGATTATCGTTAGGCTTGATGCCGTTGGTCAGCAACAGCCCTGCTAAGGGCACGCCGTTACTGGCGGCCATTGCAGCGGCAACAATAATGTCATCCCGATCGCCTGGGGTAACGATAAGTGTGCCAGGGCGTAGGCTATCGATCATATTGCCTAAGGTGCGAGCACAGAGCGCAATGCGTAGTACGCGGCGCTTTTCAATTTCGCCAGCACTGAGTATTTCAGCGTTTAATGCGCGGGCAATGTCCAATACGCGCGGGCTGATTAACTCATTTTTCCACGGAATCACACCCAACAAAGGACAGTCTTTGATATTGAGCTGGCCGTAATCCGAGAGAGTGCTGGACGTGGCTTGCTCAAAAATTTCCGCTGATGGAATGGCGGTGTGGTTAAGCGTGTTGCCAACTTTATTTATCAAACAGCCTAAAATATTGGCTTGCTCGCCACCATAGATACTGATTTGCAGTTTTAATTCACTGCGCACTTGGTTTGGCGTGCGGTTATGGCCGCTGCTAACCAGCAGTACTTCGGCGTTTAAAGCTTTAACAATGGAAGCATTAAGTTTGGCGGTGTAAGGCTCGCTGCGATCTGGTACTAAACCTTCAATCAGCATAACGTCATAGCCACGGCTGGCTACGGCGTGCATGGCCACGACATCCTCTAAAATACCGTCTAATAATCCATCGCTTACACGCTGCTGCGCCAAGCTTAGCGGAATTGGGTCTGGTGTTTCCAGTTGCAGCATGGTGCGCACCAACTTAGTTGAGCGTTCGGTGGGTGCAACGGGTTTTAAAAAGCCTACTTTTAAGCCCTGAGCGTCCAGCGCGCGAGCTAAGCCAAGGCTGATGCTGGTCAGGCCACTTTCAAGCCCTGTGGGCGCGATAAAAATGTTAATCATGATTTTGCTGTCAATTGGTAAGTGTCTGTGGCGATAAGCAATTCTTCATCGGTGGCAACCACCAAGGCCAAAGGCGAGCCAATCTTGGTAATGCGGCCTATTGTATCGCCATGCTGAGGGTTGAGTTCATTGTCGATTTGGAAATTATGAAGTTTCCAATTTTCAAGAATACGCTGGCGTACGGCGCTGGCGTTCTCGCCAATGCCGCCCGTAAAAACCACGGCATCCAAGCGCGGCAAGCTGGCCGAAAGCGCGGCAAAATGGCGGGCCACGCGAAAGGCAAAAATGTCGATGGCAAGTTTGGCTTGAGCATTGCCTGCGGCTTCGGCCTCCAGCAAAGTGCGCATGTCGTTACTGAGTCCTGAAATGCCCTTCAAGCCGCTGTGGCGGTTTAGCTGTTGCATGATTTCGGTAAAACTTAAGCCGCTGGCACGCTGCATGTGCTCAATTAAGCCTGGGTCGATGTCGCCGCTGCGCGTACCCATCACCAAGCCTTCCAAAGGCGTTAAGCCCATGCTGGTGTCAACCGAACGGCCATTGGCCACAGCGGTGGCGCTGCAACCGTTGCCAAGATGCGCAATTAAAAAGTGGCAATCTTCGGGCGCTTTGTCTAAGCGTCGCGCGGCCTCGCGGCTTACATACTGGTAGCTGATGCCATGAAAACCGTAACGGCGCACGCCGAAATCCGAGTACCAAGAGTAAGGTGTGCCGTAGAGGAAGGTGGTGGGTTCGATGCTTTGGTGAAAAGAGGTATCAAATACCGCAACCTGCGGCAAGCCTGGGAACAGCTCTTGGCACAGTTCGATGCCTTGAATGTTGGCGGGGTTATGCAGTGGCGCTAAGGCCGATAACGGCTTAAGTATGGCTAAGGTTTCATCGGTAATCAGGCTGCTGTGTTTAAAGTGCTCGCCACCGTGAACGACACGGTGGCCAATGGCGCGCAGATTGGCGGCATGAGCACCAGCCAGCTTGATAAAGGCCTCAATGGCTTGGCGATGGCTGGCTTTGTCGCCCAAAATTTCTTCGGTTTGTACCGCACCTTTTAAGCGAATGCGCGAGTCATTTTCATTGATAAGACGCTCAGCGAGAGCGGTAATAACGGGTTTTTTAGCAGAAGGGGAGGCGTACAAAGCAAACTTGGCAGAAGAGCTGCCACAGTTGATGACGAGCATCGAATCCATAAAGGTTCCTTAATACAATTAAGCGACTTTTTGAGTGGGGGTAAGATTCATTTCGATATGCAGCAAGGCTGCGTAAGCGGCTTTGCGTGCGTTGTCCGATAAACGTCCAAGATTAAACTTAACCGCGTAGCGATAGCTTTTGCCTTGCGCTTCCATACGCAAGATGACGGCGGGAATGGCCTGTAGACGGTGGTCTTGGTTGGCAATTTCAAGCAAAACCGCTTGGCCAAGTTTGAGTTTACAGGCTGAGGAAAATGAGAGACCACCGAGAGTGAAGCTGCTTGCTTCGACAGGAAAGGCTTTTTTAGCAAAGCCAAAGAAACGCAAGGGCTGTAACACCACGCTAAGTCCTTGCACGCCAAAGCGCTGACGGCTGCGACGCTCGTTATTGGCCAAGTGTTATCCCTCTTTGATGTCGATGGCTTTTACCGTATCTAGGCGGGCTAGATTGTTGTTGTGAATCATACGTTGCACTTCCAGCACATATTCGACGCCGCGCTCCGAATAACCCACGAGCCCAGAGGCTAGATTTAAACCTGTGCTGTGTCCAATTAAATCGATCTCGACTTGACGCAAATCACGCAAGTCTTGG
>JAYRHO010000028.1:0-2340 GCA_041907245.1 Saccharospirillaceae bacterium | reverse complement strand
GTTTGGCCCTTCGACATGGCCAAACTTAGTCAATACAAAACGGTAATCGCCTAAGACCACCTCATCGCCTTGGCCCAAGCGCACAGATTTTTCGAGGCTGTAATGCGACACCATCACCACCCCGATAATGCTAATGGCCACACCTAAGTGCGCCAGCACCATGCCTTGATAGCTGCGATTGAGCTTAAAGATACGCATTGGGCTGCGGCGCGATTTGTGCCAGACATCCAACAGGGTCGCGACAATCAGCCAGATGCTAATGCCCACACCCAACACCACTTGCAAATTCAGTGCACCACCCATGATAAAAGGTGCCGCTACGGCAACCAAAAGCGCCACCACAGCAGCCCCCCAAATGGCACGCACTAGACGAGAGGCGGTATCCGACTTCCAGTTGGCTAGGGCACCAGGGGCCAGCACTAAGCTCATCAGCACTACTATGGGTACAAACATGGTATTGAACCAGCTGGCGCCCACGGAAATTTTGCCCATGCCCGCAAAGTCGATAACCAAGGGATAAAGCGTGCCCAGCATCACCGCCAAGGCGGCAACGATCAGAAGAAGGTTATTGAGTAGCAAAAAGCTCTCGCGTGAGATCCAGTCATAGCGACCAACGGAACGCACGGTCGGCGCTTTGATGGCGTATACCAAGAGCGACAGACCCACACAAAGCCCCAACAGCGCCAAGATAAAAATACCGCGCTCAGGGTCTGAGGCGAAGGCATGCACAGAAGTAAGCACGCCCGAACGCACCAAGAAAGTGCCCATTAAACTTAACGAGAAAGCAAAGATGGCCAGAAGTACCGTCCAGCTTTTAAACAGGCCGCGTTTTTCTGTTACCGCTAAAGAGTGCAAAAGCGCCGTGGCCACCAACCAAGGCATAAGCGAGGCGTTTTCGACAGGGTCCCAAAACCACCAGCCACCCCAACCCAGCTCGTAATAAGCCCACCAGCTGCCAAGGGCAATACCCAGCGTCAGGCTCACCCAAGCGGCGGTTGTCCAAGGGCGTGACCAGCGCGCCCAAGCGGCATCCAAACGACCACTTAAAAGCGCTGCCAGCGCAAACGCAAAGGCCACCGAGAGGCCTACATAGCCCATATAGAGCATGGGCGGATGCACGATCAGGCCAAAGTCTTGCAGTAAGGGATTGAGGTCGCCGCCTTCTTGCGGGATAGAGGGCAAAGTGCGAGCAAAGGGGTTGGAAGTCTCAAGCAAAAAGAGCAGGAATCCGATCGCTACCAAAGCCAAGATAGCCAGCACGCGCGCCACCATGTCGATGGGCAGGCTCTTACTAAAAAGCGCCACCGCCATGCTCCAGCAGCCATAGAGGGTAATCCACAAAAGCAGCGAGCCTTCGTGCGCGCCCCAGATGGCGCTGATTTTATACAGAGTAGGCAAAGCGGTATTGCTGTTTTGCGCCACATAGCTAACGGAAAAATCGTCGGCCACAAAACACAGCCCCAAAATCACCAAACTAATCAGCAAAAACACCGCCTGCGCCGTAGCCAAAGGGCGGGCGTAAGCCATCAGCCAATCTTGTTTGAGGCGAAGGCCCAGCACAGGGACAACAAACTGCAAAACGGCTATCAAAAGCGCCATGATCAAGGCGATTTGCCCGTATTCGGCCAACATAGTCACCTTTAGTACCTCGCCGACTCTAAGTTTTCTTTACCCTGTTTATGCGCTTTATCCAAGGCGTCTTTTACCTCAGGCGGCATGTAGTTTTCATCGTGCTTGGCCAACACTTGGCTAGCCACAAAAACGCCATCTTCACGCAGATGCCCTAAGGCCACTATGCCTTGGCCTTCACGGAAGAGGTCAGGCAGGATGCCGTCGTACTCGACCGTCACCTCAGACTGGCCATCGGTAATCACAAAGTGCACCAGAAGGCCATCTTGAGCGCGCTTAACTGTACCAGGCTCGACCAAGCCGCCTGCGCGAATGGTTTCGCCCACTGTGGCCTTACCATCGCGAATTTCGGTGGGGCTCATAAAGGCGTTGATATTTTGGCTTAGCGAATACATCACTAAGCCCACAGCTGTACCCACGCTTGCCACCAGAAATAAAATCAACAACAGACGTTTTTTACGCTTTGGGTGCATCTCTACTCTCCGCACGCAGGCGTTTGGCCTGCTCTTTTAAAAGGCGCTTGCGCATAACTACTGGCTGCACAAGATTCCAAACAACGACCAATGCGGTCAGGCCGTAGGCCAACCACACATAAAAACCATGCTTGTCCATAGCCAGAAGGCTAGAGAGCGAATCAAACTGCAACTGATAGCTCACTATGGTATCGATAAGTCTCATCATTTCTTCGCGCTCCGTTCTATAAGCCATTTG
>JAYRHO010000027.1:0-2667 GCA_041907245.1 Saccharospirillaceae bacterium | reverse complement strand
CAATCATATTGCCCAAGCCCTGCCCCAGCAGCTCGCTGTTGGCGCTGTGGCGGGTGTTGGTCATGTTATCCAGCACCACCGCACAAAGCAGCGATTCAATCGCACCGAGCATGGCAATGGAAAAGGCCGCAGGCACCAGCGCCTCGATTAGCCCAAGGCTTAGGCCGATAGGCTGGCCGTCTGCGCCCATTTGCTGCCACGGCCAAATAAACTCAGGCAAGGCCGAAGGAATGCCAAAGCCTGTACTGCCGTCGGCCAAGGTAAAACTAAAACGGCTGCCAATGGTAGCCACCTCATGCCCAGTTAAACCCAGTAGCCAAGCCGCCAGCACCCCAGCCAACAGTGCAGGAATATGCGGCGGCAGCGAGCTTAGACGCTTCCAGTACAGCAGCACTGCCAGGGTAATTGCCCCCACAACTAGGCTCGGCCAGTGCGTGCTGGGCAGGGCCAAGAGCAGGGTCTGCACCTTGCCTAGGTAGGTTTCGGGATAGGCGAAATCCAGCCCTAAAAAATCTTTAAACTGCAAGGTGGCAATGACAATGCCAATCCCTGAGGTAAAGCCCAGGGTCACGGATTCGGGAATGTACTCGATCAGCCGCCCAAGGCGGGCAAAGGCCATCACCAGCAAAAACACGCCCGACAAAAAGGTGGCTAAAAGCAAACCGCCCAAGCCAAACTTTTCGGTAACAGGGAATAAAATCACCACAAAGGCCGCCGTGGGGCCTGAGATGCTGTATCTTGAGCCGCCCGTCAGCGCAATGACGATACCCGCAATGATGGCGGTATAAAGCCCGTACTGCGGGGCTACGCCACTGGCTATGGCCAGCGCCATCGACAGCGGAATGGCAATAATGCCTACGGTAATGCCCGCAATAATATCTTGGCTGAGTTTTTTCGCCGAATAAGGGGATTGTTTAAAGGATTCGCGCAGGGCGTGGGCGATGCGCAGGGAAAATAAATGCTCGCGGTTGATCATAGAGCCTCCTGCAAAAGGCGCCTATCATAGCAAAAGCAATTTGGCTTAGGAGATTTTAATGGCGATGTCTGGCTCATTGGCGCGCATGGATTTGAATTTGTTTGTGGTGTTTGACTGCATCTACCAAGAAGGCAGCCTCACGCGTGCCGCCGAGCGTTTGCACATTTCCCAGCCAGCGGTCAGCCATGCACTGGCGCGCTTGCGCGAGCATTGTAACGACCCGTTGTTTGAGCGCCAAGGCAAGGGCGTGCTGCCTACGCCACTGGCCAAAGCCATGATTGAGCCTGTACGCCAAGCCCTCGCTCAGCTGGAAACCACCTTGTTGCCCTCGCCCAGCTTTGACCCTGCGCTGGCAACGCGTGTTTTTAGCTTAGGGGCGCGCGATATGATGGAAAGCACCACCTTGCCCAAACTCATGGCCATGCTTGAGCGCAGTGCGCCCTTGGTGCAGCTGCGTACCTTGCGCGTGCCGCGTAAAGAGCTTAGCCACGCGCTATTGGCGGGGAAGATCGACCTTGCCGCCGATGTGTTGGTGCCAGTGAACCAAGAGATAGAGCATGAAAAAATTGCCAGCGAAAAGCTGGTGGTGGCGCTGCGCCACGACCACCCCTTGCTGCAACAGTCTTGGGATGAGCAGCGTTATTTAAGTGCGCGTCATGTGCAGGTATCCAGCCGAGTTGAAGGCATGGGCATCGAGGATTTTGCCCTAGCGCGCACCGGCGTGATGCGCACCGTGGCACTGCGCTGTCAAAACTACCATGCGGCGGTGGCGGTGGTGCAGCACACCGATATGCTGCTGACCTTGCCAGAGAACTTTGCGTGGGCGTTGTCGGGCATAGAGCTTAGAAGCTTTCCCTTTGCCCTAGAGCCCATCGAGTTGTATTTGTATTGGCCGCGCAAGGCGGCCTCGGATTTAGGCTTGCAGTGGTTGCGCGCGCAGATTAAGGCCGCGCTGCGTTAAATTTCTCGGTATCGAGGTTCAGGCTGTCTGAGCCTGAAACCAACTGCACTTTAATTTGGTGCAAGTCCATGCTTTGGCTATTGGTGGTGGGAGCGGATGGCTCGCTAGCCATGGCAAAAAAGCCAGAAGCGCTGTTGGTATCATCCCCTGCGACAACGTATATCTTACTAATACGAAACTTATCCAAGCCAGTAGGGTTGTTGTTGTCGGCCACAGTTAGCACCTGTTGCATGCCGTCTTCGGCGCTGGCGCGCACCAGCAAAATTTGGCTGCTATTCGTGGGTGTGACTGTGTAGTGCGTAGATGGAATGCCCTTGTCATCGGTGGTGACACTTGAGGAAACCGAGCAGTTTTGTTTGCTTTCTTGCGCTTGCAGCACGCACCAAACTGGGCTTGCGCCACCTAGATGACCCGTGGTTTGAAATTGAGAGTTGCCAAGGCTTGCGGTGCTGGTGGCAATCTTTTTACCCACAATACGGTTGTCGGCGCTGTGCATGCTGCTGTTGCTGTCCACAATCAAGGTGGCGTATTGCTCATTGGGGTTGATGGTTTCGCTAAAGCCCAAACCCAGCAGTGGCAGCTGGATGCTTTGCTCGGCACTTAACGTGGCTGCAACTTTGCTTTGCCAAGGGGCATAAGTGCGCACCGTGGCATAGGCGGCTGTGCTGCTCTCTGTGCCGCAAGTCACTTCTTTTCCCGAGGCATCGGCGCATTTTTTTGTGGTGGTAAT
>JAYRHO010000026.1:0-3982 GCA_041907245.1 Saccharospirillaceae bacterium | reverse complement strand
CCCTTGCCGCCCCAAAGCGCACCGATGGTGGGCACAATAATCAAGGCCATAACCAAGGAGGCGGTCAGGGTGTAGAGCAGGGTTAAGGGCAAGAACTTCATAAACTCGCCTGTTGTTCCTGGCCAGAACAGCAGCGGCAAGAACACCGCCAAGGTGGTGGCGGTCGAGGAAATGACAGGCCAAGCCATGCGCGTAGCCGCTTCGCGGTAAGCTTGGCGACGGGTGGCGCCTTCGGTTAGGCGGCGGTCGGCGTACTCAGTGACCACAATCGCTCCGTCAACCAGCATACCCACTGATAAAATTAGGGCAAAAAGCACCACCATGTTGAGGGTGTAGCCACTGAGGTTCAGCACAATAATGGACATTAAAAAAGCGCCAGGAATGGCTAAGCCCACCATCAAGGCCGAACGCAGACCAAGGCTGGCAAGAATCAAAATCATCACCAGCAAGGTGGCAATGATGACGTTATTAAAGAGGTCGTTGAGCATGTCTTTAATGTGCGTGGACTCATCTTGCGCAATGCCTACTTCCACGCCCTTAGGCCAGTAGGGTTTAACCTGATTGATTACGCTTTTTACGTCATCCAAGGTTTCAATGATGTTGGAGCCAAGGCGCTTTTTGATTTCTAAGGTGACGGCAGGCTTGCCGTTAAAACGTGCGGCGGTTTGGCGATCTTTATAAGAAAAACGGCCGATGGCGATGTCTTTAAAAAGCACTACTTGGTCGCCGCTGACCTTAACGGGCAAGTTTAAAATATCGGGAATGTCTTTAATCATGCCGGGAACTTTGACGGAAAAACGCCCTGCGCCTGTATCCAGCGCCTCGGAGGCCACGAGGAGGTTGTTATTGCCAACCAAGCGTGCCAGCTCGGCAAAAGACAGACCGTAGCTGTCCATTTTGGTCGGGTCGACAATAATCTCAGCAATTTCTTCGCGCTTGCCCTGTAAGTTGGCCTCCAGCACACCAGGCAAGGATTCCAAACGGTCTTGCAGGTCATCGGCCACGGCATAGAGCACGGCTTCGTCGACGTTGCCTGAAAGGGTCACCACCATCACAGGAAAGAGCGCGACGTTAATTTCTTTTACGCGCGGCTCTTTGCTGTCGGCGGGCAGCTCGCCTTTGGCATCTTCTACTTTTTGGCGCACATCCAAGAGCGCCTGCTCAATGTCTACATCGGTGTAGAACTCCAGCAAAATCGACTGATGGCTGTTGCTGGCGGTGCTGGTCATTTCTTTGAGGCCGTTGATGCTGCGCAACTCTTTTTCCAGCGGCTTGGCAATCAAGGTGTCGGCGTCTTCGGGGGAAATGCCATCGTGTACCACAGAAACATAAACAAAGGGCACCGTCACATCGGGCGAGCTTTCTTTGGGAATGTTGATCAGGGTGACAAAGCCAATCAGCATCACCAAACAGAACAACATCAAAACCGTACGCGAGCGCTCTAAGGCCGCATCAATCAAGGCGTTCATGGCTTACTCCACCTGCACGGCATTGTTGTTTTTAGGGGCGTCGTTGTGCTCGTCAAACACGGGCTGCACTTTCTGACCGTAATCAACAAAGCCTTGGCCTGCGGTAATAATGTTGGCTTCTTGGCCTAACCCATAGAGCCAGACGCCTTTATCATCGGCTTTCAGCAAGTTGGCGGGCAAAAAGATGACCTGGTTGTTTTCATCCAAGCCTTTTAAGCCCAGCTGGCCTTGGCCGTTTAATACCAAGAGCGCAGGGGAGAGGTAAAAGGCGTAAGCCGCAGGCTGGGGAATGAATATACGCGCGGTCAGGCCGCTGACCATAGTGGTGTTGTTGCTTTGAATTTCCACTTCCACGGCAAAAGTACGAGTATTGGGGTTGGCGTCGCTGGAAATAAAACGCACCTTACCTTTGATTTTGCTGCCATTGGTCAGCTCAGCGTAGGCGGTATCGCCAATGCGTACCTCGGCGGCATCGCGCTCGGGGACGTGGCCTTTAACTAGGTAAGGATTGAAATCCAACACCACTGCCAAAGGCTGGTTGACCTGAACGGTGTCGCCAATTTCGACCTTGCGCTCATCCACTACACCTGCAAAAGGGGCGCGCACCTGGGTGGCATCCAGCTGGATTTGGGCGGCGGTGAGCTCGGCTTGAGCATTGGCCAATAAGGTTTGTGCTTGTGCTTGCTGAGACTCGTTGCTTAGGCCGCGATTGGCCAGCTCTTTGACGCTGTTGGCTTCAAGTTGGCGCTGTTTTAAGTTGGCCTTGGCCTGTTCAACACGCGCGGGCCAATCGCGCTTGTCCAATTCCAAAATCAGCTCGCCTGCGCGTACTTTGCTGCCTTTTTGTTTGTGCACAGCGACAACCTTGCCATGCCCTTCTGAGCGCAGTTCGACACGACGGTTGGCAGCGGTGGTGCCTGAAAAGCTCACGCTGCGTTCGGTAAGCTCACCTTTGAAATGTTGCACCTGCACGCGCGTCAAGCCTGAGTCTAGCGCCAAGGGGCGACTGTTGGGCTCGGGAGTCTTAGGGCTAAGAGCGCCCAGCAGCATCCAAACAACAACAACGAGCGTAAGAATAATGGCAGCGAGATGGCCTTGGTTGAGCTTAATTTTCATTATGAGAGACCAGTAAAAAGGGGCGCGCATTTTGTACCTTGCGCCAAGCCAGCGCGCAAGCCTTAGCTGAGAATATTTCTTGGTAGCCAAGCACACAGCAAGAGCCGAAATCGGTATACTGGCGCTTTTTTAGCTTGGGCAAAAATTATGTTGGTAAGCCTGAAACAAGTGGAGCTGGCGTTTGGCACGCATGTGCTGCTGGATAAAGTGGATTTGGAAATCCAAGAGCGCGAACGCTTGTGCGTGGTTGGCCGTAATGGCGAAGGCAAATCCACCTTGCTGAAAATTTTAAATCGTGAAGTAAAGCCCGACGACGGCCGCGTCGAGCATCGTGATTTGCTCAAAGTGGCGGCGCTGCAACAAGCGTTACCGAAAAAAGTCGATATTCCCGTTTACGACGTCGTCGCTCAGGGCTTTGGTGAGCTGGGCGAAGCCATTGCCCAGTACCACGATGAGAGTGCCAAGGGCGAGCTAGCCGATTTAGATCGTCTTAGCCGCTTGCAAGGCCAAATTGAAAGCGCCGACGGCTGGCGTATTCAGCAGCGTGTCGATGCCATCATCGAAAAGCTCAAACTACCAGCCTCCGTAAGCTTTGCCACGCTCTCGGGCGGCTGGCAAAGACGAGTGATGCTGGCGCGCGCTTTGGTGGTGGAGCCTGATTTGCTGGTGCTGGATGAACCCACCAACCATATGGACGTGGCGACCATCGAGTGGTTGGAAGAGCAGCTCAAACAGTTTAACGGCAGTATTGTCTTTATCAGCCACGATCGTGCTTTCGTGCAGAACTTGGCCACGCGCATCATTGAGCTGGATCGCGGCCATCTTTATAACTGGAATGGCGACTATCTGAGCTTTATCCAATACCGCGATCAACGCCTCGCAGCTGAAGCTACCGCCAATGCCCTTTTTGATAAGCGCTTGGCCGAAGAAGAGAAATGGATTCGCAAAGGCATCGAAGCCAGACGTACGCGCAACGAAGGCCGCGTTTTGCGCCTGAAAGAAATGCGCAAAGAGCGCCGCGCACGACGCGAATTGCAAGGCAGTGCCAATATGGGGATCAGCCAGTCCGAGCGTTCGGGCAAGCAGGTTTTTGATATTCAAAATATCAGTTACGCCTGGCAGGGCGTGCCCCAAGTGCAGGATTTTTCCACCTTGGTTATGCGCGGCGATCGCATTGGCCTCGTTGGCCCCAACGGCGTGGGCAAAAGTACGCTGCTGAAATTGTTGCTTGGCGATTTAAAGCCGCAGCAAGGCCAGATTAAGGTGGGCACTAAAATTGAAGTGGCGTATTTCGATCAATCGCGGCATTTGCTCGATGATGAAAAATCCATTGCTGACAACGTCGCCGACGGCAAAGATCAGGTCGAAGTGAACGGCCAAACTCGCCATATCATTGG
>JAYRHO010000025.1:0-6211 GCA_041907245.1 Saccharospirillaceae bacterium | reverse complement strand
GTGCACTACGCAAAGGCCAGGCCTCAGCATTTTATTATGGTGATCCCCTGGGCGAAATGCGCCTGGTAAGCAGAGTTTTTGAAATGTAAGGCCTTTGAATAAGACAAAAGGCTGCCTCATCGCTAACTTTGCAACAGTGCCGTTTTAACTGGCTTTGTGTTTTAAAGTTAAACCCCGTTAAAATGCGCCACCTTCACCCATTTGGTAAGAGAAGCCATGAACTTTGATTTTCCCTTGATTTTAATGCTGTTAACTCTGGTGACCGGTTTGATTGCTGGGCTGGATAAGTTTTATTTGGCAAAAAAACGCCAAGAAAAAGCCGCGCAGCTGCGCACCGCTGGCGAGGCAAACAGTGCGATTGCCGCCGCCGAGAAAGAGTCTTTCGCGGTAGAGCAGTCCAAGTCTTTTTTTCCAGTGCTGTTGATTGTGTTTGTGCTGCGCTCTTTTATTGCCGAGCCTTTTCAGATTCCTTCAGGCTCGATGGAGCCTGGCCTGATCAAGGGCGATTTTATTGTGGTCAGCAAGTTTTCTTATGGCCTGCGCTTGCCTGTTTTTGACATCACTTTAGTGCCAACAGGCGAGCCACAACGCGGTGATGTCATGGTGTTTTTCCCGCCCGAAGATCCGCGATATTTTATTAAGCGCGTAATCGGCTTGCCAGGCGATCACATTGAATACCGTAATAAACAGCTTCGTATTAATGGCGAAAAAGTGGCCACCGAAACCATCGGTATCAGCACCATGGCTGTACCCGCTAAATATTTTGCCCACGAAAGTTTAGGCGAGCATTTACCTGTGATTCAGTGGGTGCAGGCTCAGTCTATGACCACAGGTGAACGTGTGATTTGGGCGGGCCCCGAAGGGGAATGGACAGTGCCCGAAGGCCATTATTTTATGATGGGCGATAATCGTGGCAACAGCGCCGACAGCCGCGTTTGGGGTTTTGTGCCCGAGAAAAATATCGTGGGTAAAGCGCAAGCCGTGTGGCTGCACTGGGATAACTGGTCGAGCCTGCCCTCCTTTAGCCGCAACGGTTTAATTAAATAGCGTTGAATTAAATCGCGTTAAATTAAATAAAAACTTAGGCGGCCTAGCCGCCTAAGTTTTTTATGCCACGCCTAAGCGCAGTTGCAGGTCGTGGCCAGTGGGGCTTTGGTACACTCGCAAGCCAAACTCGCCAATGATCGATAATAAATGCTCGAAAATATCCGACTGTATGGCTTCGTGTGGCGCCCAGACTACGGTGTCGGTGAAGCAATAAATTTCTAAGGGCAAGCCTTCAGCGGTGGGTGACAGTTGACGCACCAGCATGAGCATATCTTGGCGAATTAACGGATTATGCTGCAAATGCGCCAAAGCATACGCGCGGAATGTGCCCAAATTGGTCAGGCGGCGATGGTTTAACGCATCCACACCTTGCTTGTCCAAGCGCGCGTTCCAGCTGCTGATTTCTTCAATTTTGTCGTCCAAATATGGGGCGAGCAGCTGTAAATTACGCAAGCGTTTTAATTCTTCTTCGCTTAAAAAGCGAATGCTTTGCTGGTCGATGATAATGCTACGTTTAATACGGCGGCCGCCCGATTCTTGCATGCCGCGCCAGTTTATAAAGGATTCGCTGATAAAGTTTTTGGTGGGCACGGTGGTGATGGTTTTATCCCAGTTTTGAATACGCACCGTGTGCAGCGCAATATCAATCACAAAACCGTCGGCATTTTGCTGGCGCATCTCGACCCAATCGCCAATGCGAAGCAGCTGGCCGGTGGAAATTTGCACGCTGGCAACAAAAGACAGCAAGGTGTTTTGAAAAATAAACATCAACACCGCCGCCGCCGCACCCAAGCTTGAAATTAAAATTAAGGGTGAGCGGTTGATCATCAACGCAATTAAGAAAATCGCGGTGAGAGAAAATACCGCTATTTTGGCAATTTGAATGTAGCTTTTGATGGGCTTTTCTTTGGCGTCATCGCGGCTTTCATGCAGCAGGCTAATCAGATTTAAAAATTGATTGGCAGAAAGTGCCACCATGATTACTACCGCAGCTTGGGAAAGATTGCTGATGATAGTGGCTAACGACTCGGGCATTTGCGTAAGATAGCGCACGCCTTCCACTAAAATGAGCGCAGGAATAATGTGCGCCAACCAAGAAATAAAGCGCAGGTTGCCTTTTTCAACCAATGCTTTTAGCGCAGAGGATTGCAGGGTTTTAAACACCACGCGCAATAAAATGCGTTTGATAAAAACATCGACAATCAGCGCGAATAGAACTAATAAAGACAGCCCCACTGTGGTGTGGATCCAGGGCACTTCCCAAAGTTTTAAATACTCATCCCAATTCATAAATTACCTTAAACTCGTCTTACTTTAATGGCTTTGTTTTTAATACGGCTGCGCTGTAAATGCTCCAGTGCAGCTTTGGCTGCGCTGCGCTCTACCGCCACATAGGCGACGTAATCCAGCACATCAATTTTTCCGACTTTTTTGCCGTCTATACCGCCTTGGCCTGTCAGTGCGCCTAAAATATCGCCTGCGCGCAATTTTTCTTTTTTACCTGCGCCAAGGCTTAAAGTCACCATGGGCGGACGCTCAATTTCACCCAGATTGCTGTTTAGTTTGTCCGCAGAAAAACGCTCAAGGTCTTTGCCTAATTGCACTTCAATGGCCAGAATTTTTTGCGTCTCTTTGCTGCTGGCCAAGCTTAACGCCAAACCTTTTTCGCCTGCGCGTCCTGTGCGGCCAACACGGTGTACATAGACTTCGCTGTCGCGCGGGAGTTCGTAGTTAATGACCGCTTGCAAACCGCTGACATCCAGCCCGCGTGCGGCGACGTCGGTGGCAATTAAAAAATGCGCGCTGTTGTTTTTAAAGCGCACATAGATTTCATCGCGGTCGCGTTGTTCTAAATCGCCGTGCAGTGCCAAGGCTAAAAAGCCCGAATCGCGCAGCTGCTCGGTGATGTCGCTGACGGCTTGCTTGGTGTTGCAAAATATCACTGCTTGGCGAATGGAAAAATGCGCAATGGCCGCCAGTAATTGGCTTGGGCGGCTGGTGTCATCCCCTAAAATAACGTATTGCTCGATGGCGTTTTGACTGTGCGTGCTTTCCACTTTGATGCGTGTGGGCTGCTGCTGTAAATCGGCGCTGAGCTTTTCAATGTTGTGGGGAAAAGTGGCCGAAAACAACAGAGTTTGACGGCTTGCTGGAGTGTGGTGGCAAATGCTTTGAATGTCTTCGTTAAAGCCCATATCCAACATGCGGTCGGCTTCATCGAGCACCAGCGTTTGCAGCTGGTCGATGGCCAAGGTGCCTTTGCGTAAATGATCCAAAATGCGGCCAGGTGTGCCGACCACCACATGCGCACCTTTTTCCATCGAGGCAATTTGCGGGCCGATACTGACGCCGCCTGTGAGCACCACAATTTTGATGTTGGCTTGAAAACGTGCCAGCTTGCGCAGCTCCTCAGCCACTTGCGCCGCCAGCTCACGAGTCGGGCAGAGCACCAAAGCTTGCACACCAAAAAAACGCGGATTGAGCTTGTGCAGCAGTGGAATACCAAAAGCGGCGGTTTTGCCGCTGCCCGTTTTGGCTTGAGCGATTAAATCCTGCCCAGCCAGCGCCAAGGGTAGGGCTTGTTCTTGAATGGACGTCATGGCTTGGTAGCCAAGCTTAGCGAGATTATTCAGCTCATCGGGGGTGAGAGCCAAAAGGTTGGCAAATGCGCTCATGGGTTACCTTTTACAAAGAAGCACACCCACTTCGCAGTGGTGGGTGTAGGGGAATTGATCGAACAACGCAAAGCGGGCGATGCGGTGCGTTTGGCATAAAGTGGCGAGATTGGCGGCCAAAGTATCGGGGTTGCAGGAGATGTAAATGATGTTTTGATAGGCTTGCGCCTGTTTTACCGATTGCTCATCCAAGCCTGCGCGCGGTGGGTCCACCAACAGGGTTTGAAAATCGTATTGGCTTAAATCGACGCCTTTTAAACGCTCAAACTCGCGCTCTTGGCGCAGCGCAAGCACAAACTCCTCGCTGGATAGACGGGCGATAATCAGATTGCTAATGCCGTTGTCGCGGATGTTGTCTTGTGCGGCTTGCACCGAGGTTTTGGAGATTTCCGTGGCCAGCACTTGGCGAAAACAATCAGCCAAGGCCACGGAAAAGTTGCCATTGCCGCAGTAAAGCTCGACCAAATCGTGCTGGCCTTTGGGGTTCACTTCTTTGGCGCACGAGCGCGCAAAGGCCAGCATTTTTTGGTTGACCTCGCCATTGGGCTGAGTGAAGCCGCCTTCGATTTGTTTGTAGTGAAAGGTTTTGCCGTCCACCTTTAGACTTTCACGCACAAAATCACGCTCCAGTACCACTTTTTGTTTCAACGAACGACCAATAACAGGAAAACCCAGCTGTTGCTCTAGCGCTTGTGCCGCTTCTTGCCAGCTGGCATCGAGGCGTTTGTGGTAAATCAAGGTAACGAGGGCGTCACCGCTTAGGGTGGTTAAAAACTCGACTTGAAACAGCTTACGCCGCAGCAGGTCGCTGTGGTGAAGCTGGTGCAAAAGCGCGTGCATAAGCCGGTTGATCAGTGGGCTGGCAATGGGGAAATCCTGCACTTCCAGCACGGTTTTGCGGTCTTCACCGGCAAACATGGCGTAAAAACAGCGCTCGCCACTGTGCCAGAGGCGAAACTCGGCGCGCAGGCGAAAGTGGCTGGGCGCGCTGGGGTAAAGCTCAAGTTTTGGGGGCTGAAATGGGGCAAAGAGCGCTTCGATGCGCTTGGCTTTGTCATCCAGCTGCGCTTGATAGGTGTTTGGCTGGGTATCTTGCTGAAAAATGGGGTAGTTCATAACAGAGCTAAAAACAAAAAGGACGGGCATTATACGCTATCTGGCTTTCTCTGTGCGCGCGTCAACTCGGCCAATGGCAAATGCCCGCTAATCAGTAAGGTGTACGCCTTTGTTGGGAGATTTTTTACCTGCCCCAACGCTTTTTAACGAGAATAAAAATATGAGCGAAGTGTTATTGCAGCTTTTAGGGCTGCTGCGTTTAGAGCCTATCGGCGTGAATCGTTTTCGTGGCCATAGCCAAGATTTGGGCTTTCGTAATCTCTTTGGTGGGCAAGTATTGGGGCAGAGTTTGTCTGCGGCACTGCAAACCCTAGCCAGCAAAGAGTGGTTTCCGCATTCGCTGCATGCGTATTTTTTACGCCCTGGCAACGTCGAAGACAGCCTGGAGTTTGAGGTGGCTATTTTGCGCGATGGCCGCAGCTTTTGTACGCGACAGGTAACGGTTAGCCAAAATGGCAAAGCGATTTTTACCATGCTCGCCTCTTTTACTCAGGCCGAAGACGGCTTTGTGCACATGGCTCCCATGCCGCAGGTAAAAGGCCCTGAAGGCATTCCGTCGCAGCTGGAGCTGGCGCGCATGTTTAAAAAGTTTTTCTCTGAAAAAGTGCGCGAAAAATACACCGAAGACAAACCCATCGAACAGCGCGTGCTCGACCCCGTTAATATTTTTGCGCCCACGCCCAAAGACCCGATTAAATACGTATGGATGAAATCCGACTCGGTTATGGGCGACGACCCTTACGAGCACTTCGCCACTTTAGCCTACGCCAGCGATTTCAATTTTATTCCTACGGCTTTGCACCCTCATGCCGTGTCTGTTACGCAAAAAGACATGCAGGTGGCCAGTCTCGATCACAGCATTTGGTTTCATCGCCCGTTTCGTATGGATGAATGGCTGCTTTATGCCATCGACAGCCCCAACGCAGGTGGCGGCCGTGGTTTGGTGCGCGGGCAATTTTTTAATCAAAAGGGTGAGCTTGTGGCCTCTACCGCGCAAGAAGGCTTAATGCGCAAACGCGTGCCCGCAGAAGGAGAGAAATCATGATTCATGCTTTGCGCTCACTAGCGGTTTTGGCGCACAACCCTTGGGGCAAACCCGCTAATCCGCTTAAACCTTTTCATTTTTATTTTCGCGTAATGCCTTGGGATTGCGATATCAATATCCATCTAACCAATGGCCGTTATCCGCAGCGCCTTGACCATGCGCGTACACGATTTTTTTTACAAATTGGCTCAGGCTTGCTCTTTGCACACAAAGGTTGGCGCTCGGTGCTGGCCAGTCAAACCCTAATCTTTATCCGCGAAATTAAGCCTTTTGCTTTGGTGGATATCGAAAGCCGTGTGCTGTATTGGGATGAAAAATATTTTTATAT
>JAYRHO010000024.1:0-4040 GCA_041907245.1 Saccharospirillaceae bacterium | reverse complement strand
TAAAAAGCAGCGCCACCGATTGCTGATTTTTTTCAGCACTGTCTAACGAACTTTTTAATTTATCGCTGAGCTGGCTACGATTGGGCAAGCCCGTTAGGTGATCGTAATACGCCAGCCTGTGTATTTTTTCTTCCGCCAATTTTTTATCGGTAATATCCGAAATAATAATAATCAAACTTTGTAAATTATTTTTCGCATCTCGTACCGCGCTGACACCCGCCCAACAAGTGCGTACCGAATTATCGTACTTGGTATAAAAAACTTCGCCCTGCCAGTAGCCGTCTATCAACAAACGCTCATCAATTTCATCCAGAAAATGCTGGCTGTGGTTTTTAAACGACATAAAAAACGCAGGCCTTTGCCCCAAAACAAAACTTTGGTCATAGCCTGTAATATGGCAAAACGCATCGTTCACTTTCACTATGGTTTTATTGGCGTTGGTTATCAACACGCCTTCATTGCTGTTTGAGAATACTTCAGCCGCTTGGCGTAATTCCTGCTCCAGCTTGCGCGTATCGCTGACATCTCGGCAAATACCAATGACGCCCTGTAATTCGCCCGCATCGTTCCACAATGGGCTGGCTTTTAGCTCCAGTAAAATTTCCTTGCCATCTTTGGCGATAGCAACAATATCGCTGGTCACAAAAGTATTGTGCGTTTTACAGGCCGTACCTTCCTGCATCACTTGGCGTAAAACCTGTTTAACGTCGTTCATCACCAAGGCGATATCGCGCTTACGAAATACCGCCAAAACGCCCTCGCGCAATAATTCATCGGGCTTATAGCCCAAAATCGCTTCCACCGAGGAGCTGACAAAGTTAAAGGTCATATTCATATCGGTTGCCCAAATAATATCGCTGATATTTTCAGCCATCAGGCGATAGCGGCGTTCCGATTCTAAAATTTGCTCTTGCTGTTCTACTTCGTCGGTTACATCGCGCACCGTACCGATATAGGTTTCGACCAAGCCAGACTCATTAAAAGAAAAAGGCGTATCGCGAAACTTTAAAATACGCAGACTGCCATTGGCATGACGAAAACGTGCTGTTATTTCGTTAATCTCACCTGCTTTTAAGTGTTGCAATTTGGCCGTTAGCGCAGGCAAGCGCTCGACTTCTCCTTCATCTGCATAAAAAGTCCAGCCCGTTTTATCGGCAAACTCTTTGCCATACCCCAATATGTGGCCGATATTACGATTGCGATAGCGAATGGAGCTTTGCCCTTCTTGGTCGATATGACCGATATAAATAATATCGGACATAGAATCCATAATCTTCGACCAGAATGCTTCGCGCTCGCGCATTTTTTCGACACTGATTTTCTTTTCCGTGTTATCCATAAAGCTGACCAGCGCCTTATGATCTATTCCTGTGCGCAGGCTGATGGTGACCCAGATAAAACGCTCTTCATCTAAAAAGGTTTTTATCGGCATTTCAAATTCAACCGTAGCAAAACCCAAGGAGTAACCGCGCAATAGCTGTTGCGCCAATACTTTTTGTGCCTCTGCGTTGATTTTGAAAAATTCTTTTATAAAACGTTCTTTGCTTTGCACCTGAAAAATTTTAAGTGCAGCGCTGTTGGCATCGACAACGCTGACTAATGACTGATGATGAAGATCGGTAATGCTCAATAAAAAGTGGCCAATACTGGCTTCTTCAAACAAAATCTTATAACGCTCTTGGCTGCGTATTAAATCCATCTTGGCATTTTCTGCAGCGCTGACGTCGCGCAACACCCAAGTAATGCCCTCTAAGCTGTCACCCTCATACAAGGGGTGTGAAGACTGCTCATAAAGCTGTACACCTTGTGCGGTGACTATCGCCAGCAAAGGTAAATTAGCCGTTGTTACGGGCAAGCCTTTTTCATCAAAATCGCGACACCATTGTGCTTTGCTGTCAGGCCAGGCTTCCAACAAAAATAGGCCAACGGGGTCGTTGATCACACCTTGGTTTTTTAAGACCTCGGCGGCTTTTTTGTTGACATAGACGATGCGCCCCACAGTGTCGGTAAAAATAAGGATATCATCGATGGCGTTTAGGGCTTTATTGGCGCGTTTTTCAACCGCGCGACGCATTTTGTGGGCTTTTTTATAGGCGTCGTCCTGCACTTTTAAAACACGCCATAAAATACCGCTGATAAAAATAAAAAAAGCCAGTATCAAAAGCGGCTGACGCACAAACGGCCAGTATTTTTGATAGAAAGTTTGCGGAATAGGCAGAGCAACAACATCAAGGTGGGTGGAGGGAATGTGCGTGCGATAAATCACTGGCAAATCATTGTGCTTATTGAATTTGGGCTGATTATCTGAATTGATAAAAAAGTTTTCTCTCATGCTAACGGTGTCGGTGCGGGTATCAATCAGCAACATTTCAAAACCGTTAAAGCGCCCTTCATAAATAATGCCAGAGAGCTTATCGAAAGCACGGCGCACCACCAAAAATGTTTTTTTACCTGCCTTGCTGATAAAACTGTTATAAAAATAAAAACCACCTTGGTTGCCATAGCGCAAAATAAACATGCCTTGGTCTTTATCAAAACTCACAATGTTTATCCAAGCGTCAATTTGCTCATTTTCATCCAGAACGACGCCATCTACGGCCAGTGTTTTTCCTTCATCGCTGAGCAAAATATAGCCAGTAAAATTAAACATGGAATCTTTCATTTCTTGCCACAGCTCGGCTTTTTTATTGGGCTTGCCTGCTATGACATCGCTCATAAGCTCTGCGTGGCTGCGCGAAAACATCCAGTTGGCTTGATGGCTGGCTTGTGCCAACAGCCCAGACTGCTGGGCAAAATTATTCAGCGTGGTGCGCACTTCGTTATTAAACAGCTTTTGATTTTGCTGCCACGCGTTCCATCCCGTCACAAACAAAATAAGCATTAAAAAAAGCGTGCTTAAAAAAAACAGCGGAAAGTTCAGTCGAATATAGGGTTTAGCCCTAACAGGCTCGGTGGCAATATCGGTATTGGGCATGGCTATCTACAAAAAGGGAAACAAAGGCGCTGGCAGTATAGTCCGATTCTGTATTTTGGATGAAGCCATGTGTTTTCTTCATTCCGTGCCAGTCAAGCTTGCTAATTGCAACCCTTTTGAGTAGCTTTGCCGCCAACTTTTTTGAGGATCTCAACATGGCTCAGTATGTATTCACCATGCACCGTTTAGGCAAGATTGTTCCGCCTAAACGCCAAATTCTGCGCGATATTTCGCTGTCCTTTTTTCCAGGTGCCAAGATCGGCGTGCTGGGTTTAAACGGCTCGGGTAAATCCACTTTGCTGAAAATTATGGCAGGCTTGGATACCGATATTATCGGTGAAGCGCGCCCTCAGCCCGATTTAAAAATCGGCTATCTGCCACAAGAGCCTGAGCTCGACCCTGCCAAGGACGTACGCGGCAACGTCGAAGACGGCCTGCGCGAGCTGATGGATGCACGCGCGGCCCTGGATGCCGTGTACGCCGCCTACGCTGAACCCGATGCCGATTTTGACAAATTAGCCAAAAAACAAGGCGAACTGGAAGCCCTAATCGAAGCCGCAGGCGGCCACGATGTGGACCGCCAAATGGAAGTCGCCGCCGATGCGCTGCGTTTGCCTGCTTGGGACGCCGACGTCACCAAACTCTCTGGTGGTGAGCGCCGCCGCGTGGCCTTATGCCGCTTGCTGATGTCCAAGCCCGATATGCTGCTCTTGGACGAGCCCACCAACCACTTGGATGCCGAATCCGTAGGCTGGCTGGAGCAGTTCCTTGATGAATACCCAGGCACAGTGGTGGCCATCACCCACGACCGTTATTTCCTGGATAACTGCGCCCAGTGGATTTTGGAGCTCGACCGTGGCCATGGCATTCCTTATGAAGGCAACTACACCACTTGGCTGGAAACCAAAGAAGCGCGCTTAGCGCAAGAAAAGAAACAAGAAGAAGCGCACGCCAAAGCCATTGCCCACGAGCTGGAATGGGTGCGCAAAGGCGCGCGTGGCCGCCAAGCCAAGAGCAAGGCACGTTTAGCCGCCTTCGAGGAAATGAACTCACGCGAGTTCCAAGC
>JAYRHO010000023.1:0-8035 GCA_041907245.1 Saccharospirillaceae bacterium | reverse complement strand
TTGTGCATCTTTAATAGCTTGATCGACTTCGGCTTTTTCAGCGGGCGTGATCAAGCCGTCTTTGTTGGCTTCGTCCAGCTTATCTTGGGCGGTTTGCTGCGCTTTTTCCGCTTCATCAACGGCTTTTTCCGCAGCGGCGATGTCGTCTTTGTCGTCCAAGCCGTTGTTGTTGCCATCCGTTACTTCAGGCGAAGTAATGGGTTTTAAGTCATCCAAGCGCTCTTGCAGGTCGTCTTTATCCGAGCCATTGGGCAGTTTGTCTACCAAGTCTTGTGCGGCGTCTTTGGCATCTTGTGCATCTTTAATAGCTTGATCGACTTCGGCTTTTTCAGCGGGCGTGATCAAGCCGTCTTTGTTGGCTTCGTCCAGCAGATCTTGAGCTTTTTTATAGGCGTCTTCGGCTTGTGCCGTAGCTTGCTGAGCATTGGCAATGGCTTGACGCAGGGCCTCTGCCACAGAGGAATAGGGATCGATGACACGACCAATATCATTTAATTCAATACTGCCTTGCTCGACAGATTCGGATGCCGAAAAATTCAACGAGCGCGTTGCTTGGGTCACGCGCGCGAGCTGAACGAGGTTGAATATGCCATGCGAACCGCCCGCATTGGCCAAGCCCGCCGCTGGTGCATCAAACTGAGTAAGAAGATCGCTATTGCCTTCCAACATGGCCAACATATCGTTGACTGAGGATTCTTTAACAGCGTTTTGGTCTACAGAGGCCAGCTCAGTGGGCACGTGATCCGTAAGGGCAATACGCTGCGCCGCAGGAACATGAAGCACGCCATCTTGGTATTCCAGCTCGATTTTGCCTTTTCCTGTAATCAGGATTTCACCTGCAAACAGCTTATCTCCTACCTTTAATGCACGTTCTTTGCCTGATGCATCACGCGCAATCACTTTACCTGTGACGGCTTTTACTATTGCTACCGCAGCCATATTCATCCCCTTTTCGGTTTCACAAAATTATGAGTGCAGAACAATAACAGACTGTTTACGCCAGAACATCGTACTAAAGGGCAGGTGCTGCTTTTTATATCTTCGTAAAAAAGTTCCAATTTCATTACAAAAACCCACAATATTCACCTACAAATTAATAGACATGGCTCGAAATACTGCTTGATTTTAACTACAATGCCCGCCGATTTTTTCCAAATCGTAACCAAAGCCTCTTTGCAAGGAATCTCGCATGAATAAATCCACGATGCTACTTGGCAGCTTTTGTCTAATGTTTTTGTCTGGAATCGCTAAAGCAGAGACAGCCGACGCTCCTGCTGCCGCCAAAACTCAAGCTCCAGCCACCCCTGAAAAACAATCGACAGCCGTGGATGCCAAACCCGCTTCAGCCGACACCAAAGCGCCCACTCAGGCTGCTACAGCCCCCGCTGGTGAAGCACAAAGCACTGCCTCTGCGAATGCCAAACCCGCTTCAGCCGACACCAAAGCGCCCACTCAGGCTGCTACTGCCCCCGCTGGTGAGACACAAAGCGCCGCCGCAGAGAAGACGGCCGCCGAAAATAAAGAAGCCGCAAACAATAAAGTCAGCCCTCCTAAGCTGAAGTCGGCCATGCTGCAAGCGATTGAAAACAACCCAGTTGTGCAAGAAAAATGGCACCGCTTTTTAGCGGCTGGCTATGGCTATGACGCTTCGCGCTCTGGCTATCGCCCCAAGATCGACATGGGCATCGGTTACGATTTTCATCGTCGTGATTACACCGACAACCGCAATTACGACGGTGCTTACGGCGAAATCACCTTAAAACAAATGCTGTACGATGGCTCCGCCACACAGGCTGAAGTTGCAAAATTCAACAACTTGCAACTGGTTAGCTACTTCAATCTTCTGGAAGCCATGGAAAAGGTTGCCTATGAAGCCTTTGCGGCCTATCAAGACGTTGAACGTCAGCGCGAGCTGGTTGTGCTGGCTCGTGAAAACCTAGTAAAGCACCATCAGGTCTACAAACAAGTTGAATCCAAAGCCAAAGCAGGTGTTGCTCGCAGTGTGGACTTTGAGCAAGTCAACGGTCGCTTAGCCCTAGCACAAGCCAACTTGGTTACCGAGATGTCCAATCTGCACGATGTCAGTGCGCGCTACTTGCGTGTCGTAGGCGCCATCCCTGCGGCCAAGCTGGATGCCTTTGAGTTCACCAATTCGCCCTTACCCACCACGGTGCAAGACACTCTGCTGCTGGCCTATCAAGATAGCCCTGTATACCACGCCACTTTGCGCAATATTCTCGCCACCGAAAGCACGAGCCGCGCATCCAAATCGGATTACTTACCCAAGCTGTATTTAAACGCTCGTTATGGCTCACAAACCTACGACGGCTTAGGTTATGAAAACGGCCAATCCGAAGGCAGCATCGGCGTCGAGCTGCGTTATAACCTCTATAACGGCAACAGCAACCGCTCTGCTGTGCGCAAGAGCCTTGAAGAAGTCAACGTCGCCAAAGATTTACGCGACCAAGCATGTTTAGACGTGCGTCAAAATGTCCAGATCGCCTTTAACGACACGGTAAAACTGGCCGAGCAACTGCCCATTTTAAATCGTCATCGTCTGGCCTCTGCCAAAGTATCCACGGCCTACAAACAACAGTTTGATATCGGTCAGCGCACCCTACTGGACGTGCTGGATACGGAAAACGAGCTGTTTCAAGCAAGCCGCGCTTACACCAATGCCCGTTACGATCTGACCATCGCCAATGCCAAGGCTTTGACAGCAACAGGAACATTAACTCGTACATTACAGCTGCAACGCACAGCTCTGCCCTCGCTGGCCGATCTCGGTGCTGAGCCTATTAAAGTCAGTGAGGCCGCTTGCCCTGCTTACGACCTCAATGCCGAAGAACGTAAATTGCAAGACTCCGATTTAGATGGCATTGCCGATGTCTATGACCAATGCCCAGACACCCCCAGCACCGACAAAATCGACGAGTTTGGCTGCTCTATTTTCCTTGAAAAAGAAGTTGTAAAAATCATTCGTATTCCTTTTGGTAAAGAGTCCGCCTTGGTTGAAAAGCAGTATTACAACCAAATCGAAGACCTAGCGAAATTTTTACGCCGCTTCCCTAAAACCAAGGTCAATATCGCTGGGCACTCGTCCTTAGGTGGACCTACTGCTTTTAATAATCGTTTATCCAAAGAACGCGCCGATGCCGTTGCCTCGATTTTAAGCTCCGAATATCTTATCGACAGCAATCGTGTTCAAACGACAGGATTGGGCACGCAACAGCTGCTCAAAAATGAAAAATCACCTGAAGCGGATATGCTAAACCAGCGTATTGAGGCTAAAGTTACGGCCATTACGACTTTGCCAGTTAAACGCTAAAACGAAGGAGGACGCGTGACTCACTCCGCAGCTTATGAGCCTCATGGCTCTTTGCTCGATTGTTTGTTGATTTTGTGCCGTTTGCACAACAAAGACATTCACGCCGACGCTTTATTAAGCGGCATTCCACTGAGCGAAGGGCGGCTAACGCCGTCCTTGTTTGAGCGCGCCGCCAAACGCGCTCAATTTGCGAGCCGCACCGTTTATTCCTCTCTCGCGGAATTAAATCCCGCCCTGCTTCCTGCCGTATTACTTTTGCATGGCGAAAAAGCCTGTGTCATTACCGCCCTGGGCGCCGATGCGGCCACGGTCATATACCCCGATTTACCCCATGCCGAAGTTCGGCTTAGCTTTGCGGAATTGCAAACGCAGTATTCTGGCTATTGCCTCTATGCTCGCCCTGAAATTCTGTCGCAATCTCGTGCCAACAACCCTTTTGATAGCGACCAAAATGGCCATTGGTTCTGGGGTATTATTCGTCAAAACTCTGCCTTGTATCGCGATATTATTATCGCGGCCATCGTCATTAATTTATTTGCCATCGCCTCGCCCATGTTTGTGATGAACGTGTACGATCGTGTCGTGCCAAATAACGCCATTAGCACACTTTGGGTGTTGGTCATCGGCATGGTTTTGTTGCTGGCTACCGATTTAGTTTTAAAAATGATGCGCAGCTGGTTTGTCGATCTGGCGGCCAGTCGCACCGATATTCGCCTGTCCTCGCGCCTGTTAGATCGCGTATTGTCTTTATCCTTACAATTTAAACCCGCAAGCAGCGGCTCGCTGGCCTCACACTTGCAATCCTTTGAGTCGGTGCGCAGTTTTATCAGCTCGCTCACCCTTACAGCGCTGGCCGACTTACCTTTTTTATTATTATTTATCGTCATCATTGCGCTAATCAGCTGGCCCTTGGTTATTCCTATTATTGTGGGCAGTGCTTTAATTTTAATTTATGCCTTTATGGGGCAAAGAAAAATGCACGCTTTGTCCGAAGACGGCATGAAAGCCAGCACAGAGCGCACCACGTTATTGCTCGACAGCCTGTCCAATTTGGATTCACTCAAAAGTTTTAATCTACAAAGCAATACGCAAGCGCAATATGAAAAGCTTACCTTGGCCATCACCCACAACAGCGCACAGATGCGCTTTATTGCCGCCTCAGTAAGTCAAAATGCCGCTTGGGTGCAACAGCTGGTTGGCGTGAGCATTATTATTATTGGCGTGTATTTAATTGGTGCAGGCGACTTATCTCAAGGCGGGCTGATTGCCTCCTATTTATTATCCTCGCGCGCCTTGGCTCCTGTTGGGCAAGCCGCAGGCTTAATGGCGCAATATCATCATGCCCACACTGCCATGAGCGCACTGGAAAAACTCATGAGCCTTCCTAGCGAGCGCGACAATCTTGAACAACAAATTCAGCGCGCCGACATTAAAGGCCAAATCGAATTTAATAAAGTCAGCTACGCCTATCCAGACAGCGATATTTTGGCGTTAAACCAAGTGAGTTTTAAAATTCGAGCAGGTGAGCGCGTTGCCATTTTAGGAAAAAATGGTTCAGGAAAAAGCACCATTGAAAAATTACTGTTGGGGCTGTATCCCGCCAAAGAAGGCCAAATACTGATCGACGGCCTAGATATTAAACAGCTGGATATTTATCAGCTGCGCCGCCAAATTGGCTATGTGCCTCAAGACGTTTCTTTATTACTCAATAGCCTAAAAGCCAATATCAGCAGCGATGCCAACGTCAGCGACGAGCGCATTTTAGGGATCATTCAAGAAGTGGGCTTACTGCCTTTTGTGCAGCAGCACCCGCAAGGATTATCTTTGCCCGCCGGTGAGCGCGGCTCACAATTATCGGGCGGCCAGCGTCAGGCTGTCGCCATCGCACGCGCGTTAATTCTCGATCCTGCGATTTTAATTTTGGACGAGCCCACTTCCTCGCTCGATTACTCCAACGAAGAATTGATTAAAAACGTGTTGGCTCAACACAGTGCCAATAAAACGCTCATTTTGGTTACGCACCGCACGCCGCTTTTGGCGTTGGTTGATCGCTTAATCGTGATTGACCAAGGTCGTATTTTGGCCGATGGCCCCAAAGACACCGTGATGGAAGCTTTACGTCAGGGTCGCATTATGGGGGCTACGGCATGAGTGCAAAAAAACGCAAACCCTTTACCGACTGGGTATTTAGCCACTGGCAAGAAGGCGCTCATCATAAAGATTGGGTCACCGAGGCGGAATGGGCGCGCATCAATCAACGCCCTCTGCGCGCACAAAAACTACTGTATGCCATTGCCCTTGGTTTTTTTATTTTATTGCTTTGGGCGGCTTTCGCGCCCTTAGATGAAATTGCACGCGGTGATGGCAAAATTATTCCCTCGCAAAAACTGCAAACATTGCAATCTTTAGATGGCGGTTTAATTCAAGATATTTTGGTGCACGAAGGCCAAATCGTAAACGCGGGCGATATTTTGATTAAAATCGATCCTACGCGTTTTATTGCCAGCGCCGCCGAAAGCCAAGCGCAGATTATTGGGCTGCAAGCCGAAACCGCACGCCTTAAAGCCTTGGTATCAGCAGAAGCGCCCAGCTTTCCCGAGGCTGTCAGCAGCCATGAAGATTTATTAAATCGCGAAAGCAAACTTTACGAATCCAGCCTTGCGGAATTAGAGCAACAACAACAAGTCTATGAAAGCCAAATCAATCAGCGCCAAGAAGAGCTGAATGAAGCCAGTGCTGCGGTAGAGCAACATCGCAAAACTCTGACGCTTACCGAACAAGAGCTCAATGCAACGCGCCCACTTTTAGCCAGTGGTGCGGTATCGGATATCGACGTGCTGCGTTTAGAGCGCGAGGTGGTGCGCGTAAAGGGTGAATTAAATCGTGCGCAAGCGGTGCGCGAACGCAGCAAGGCAGCCATCACCGAAGCGCAAAATAAAAAGCAAGAAGTCGCACTGAATATGACCAACCGCTGGCGCAATCAATTGGCGGAATCCTCCAGTAAATTGGATGCGCTATTAAAAGCCGAGCAAGGCCTAAGCGATAAAGTACAGCAAGCCGATATTCGTGCACCCATTCGAGGTACAGTGCAGAGGCTTTATGCACACACTATTGGTGGCGTGCTCACGCCTGGACGCGAAGTGGTAGACATTGTTCCTTTAGACGACAAGCTTGTGGTCGAGGCGCGCATACACCCCAAAGACATTGCCTTTATTAAATTAGGACAAAAAGCCACCATTCGTTTAAGTGCTTACGATTTTTCAATTTACGGTGGGCTTTACGCCAAGGTCACACACATCAGTGCCGACACCATTACCGATGAAAAAGACAACACCTATTATCAAGTGCGCTTAACCACGGACCAAAGCACTTTGCATAAAGATTTATTAGTCATACCTGGAATGACCGCACAGGTCGATATTATTACGGGCAAACGCACGGTTTTAATGTATTTATTAAAACCGTTACTGCGCGCCAGCAGCACCGCATTAAGAGAGCGTTAAGGATGAGCGAGATTATTATTTACGCACCTGAGGGTTGGTTTTTTTCGAGCTGGAAAGAAGCTTGGCCACAGGCAAAAATACAGAGCTACAACGAACTAAACCACCAAGCTCAATTGAGCGTGGTCTTGGCGCAGGGTGATGCCTGGCAAAGTGCTGTGCAAAATTTAGCGCCACATTCCCCTGTATTGGTTTTAAGCCCCAATGAATCCAGCACCGAGTTGCAACAAGCGCTACTGGCAGGCGCGCGAGGCTATGCCCTCATGACCAGCCACGCCACCGTATTACAACTGATTGGCCAAACCTTGTTAAACGGTGCATTGTGGCTGCCGCAGCATTTTCTTAACCAAATTATTGGTAACGCCAATCAAGCCTTGCCGAAAAAAGCCACAACGGTTTTTGATGCACTCAGCACCAGAGAAAAAGAAGTCGCCTTGGCCGTCTGCGAAGGCCACAGCAATAAAAGCATTGCCGCAAATTTGGGCGTCAGTGAACGCACCGTCAAACAGCATTTAACCAATATTTTTCAAAAATTAAATATCAGCGACCGCATGCAACTGCTGATTGTAAGCCGCCAACAATAACACCTGGAGGTCGTATGTTTGTTAAACGCAACGAGCACGGAAAAATTATTGCCGCCAGTGAAATTGCGCAAGATGGCTTTGTCGTTATTGATGCCAACAACGATGATCTCGTTTATTTTCTGCAAAAAAATCTGCCTGATGCTCATCAAAATCTTAAACGCAGCGACGCCGAATTGGCACGCGTACTGGAAGACGTGATCGACCTGCTTACACAAAAAGGCGTTATTCAATTTACCGAGCTGCCCGAGGGGGCGCAAAGAAAGCTGTTGAATCGTAAAAGCATTCGCCAGGTTGCCATCGGCCTGAATTTACTTAACAGCGACGATGGCAACGACAGCATCAAACCTTAAAGTCTTGGCAATACGGCCCAGAAATCGCATCAAACCCTACCGCATTTAAACAATGCAAATCCGCCTGCAATGGCGTGCCATCGGCCACTAGAATCAAGCCCAACGAGTGCGCTAATTTCGCAATACTGCGTAAAATTCGCTGCGTATCAGGTTCAGCGCAGGACTGCACCAGCGCACTGTCCACCTTAATGTATTCAAAGCCTAAACTTTGCAAATTATGAATTTGCGCTAAACGATGGCCAGCAGCCTGCAACCCAAGCCCAATTCCCAATC
>JAYRHO010000022.1:0-3950 GCA_041907245.1 Saccharospirillaceae bacterium | reverse complement strand
CTATGTAATTGCCCGCAGGCAAGGCAAGAGCTTTTCCGGCCTCTCGACCGATTTCTGGCGACGCCAAAATGGGCCCGCTCTTGCGCCCCGTGAACGAAAAGATACCGCCAGCCAAATCGAGCTGCCAGACAACATTCGCGCCGAGCACAATCAAGATAACCTGGGAATTTGTGCCATCACCGGCGGCCGTACGGTGTCCTTCTGCAATCGCCGCTTCTTACGATTCGCCGAAATTGCCTCTAACGAATGTGTCGGCAAGCACATCGACGCGGCCGTTTGCCCCACGCACTTGCACAACAGGGCCTGTGGGAATGAATAACCCTGTGAGGCTGATGGCCTCTTCCAGCGAACCGCCGCCGTTGTTGCGCAGGTCAATTATTAGCCCGTCTATGCCTTCTTTTTTCAGCTCAATAATAAGTTTGGCAACGTCGCGCGTGGTGCTGGTGTAATCGGGCTTGTTTTCCATGCGGCCTTGAAAGTCGATGTAAAAAGCAGGGATGTCGATCACACCAATTTTGCGCGTTTTGCTGTTTTGTTTGATTTCAATGATTTCTTTTTGGGCGGATTGCTCTTCCAGTTTTACTTCATCGCGCACAAAGGACAGGACTTTACTTTCACCGCCGCCGCTGTTGGCGGGGATGATTTCTAGGCGCACTGTGCTGCCTTTGGGGCCGCGAATCAGGTCTACCACTTCGTCTAAGCGCCAGCCAATGACATCGACTATGTCGCCTTCAGCTTGGCCAACACCGATGATTTTATCGGCAGGTGCAAGGTTGCCAGCCTTGGCCGCAGGGCCACCTGGTACGAGGCGCACGACCTTGGTGTTTTCATCTTCGCTTTGCAGTACCGCGCCTATGCCTTGCAGCGACAGGCTCATATTGATGTTGAAGTTTTCGCTGCTGCGCGGTGATAGGTATTGGGTATGAGGGTCGAAAGCGTGGGTGACGGCGTTCATAAACATTTCAAAGGCGTCATCGGATTTAATCTGATGGGTGCGGTTGAGCTGGTTTTGATAGCGTTTTTGCAAAAGCTCGATGGCCGCTTTGGGCTCTTTGCCTGCACTTTGCAGATTTAAAATGGCGTTTTTAAGGCGTTTACGCCACAGATCGTCCAGCTCGGCGGAGGTAGTGGCCCATTGGGCTTTATCGCGGTCCAGCTCCAGGCGCTCGTTGGTGTCGAATTTGTAGGTGCTGGCGTTGGCTTTTAATTCTTTTACTAAAAAAGACAGGCGTTCATTGATGCGTTGCTGAAAACGGTTGTAAATGGTGAAGGCGGGCGTCATGTCGCCACGGCTTAGGGCTTCGTCGAGTTTAAAGCGGTATTGCTCAAAGTCGGCGATGTCGCTGGCAAGAAAATAACTGCGCGTGCCATCGAGGTCTTTTAAATAAATATCGAAAACACGAGAAGACAAATCGTCGTTTAGACGTTGATTTTGATAGTGGCCGCGCAGCAGGTTGTTCATGATTTGCTGGGTGGTGACGGCCTGCTCACGATCGGGCATTAAGGGGGTGATGGGGCTGTCTGGCTTGACGTCGGCAACCGTGGCAAAGCTTGGCAGGGTAAATAGCACAGCGCTGGTGAAGATGACGCCTGTAACCCAGTGTTTTGGCAGTAGCATAGTGTTCTCGCAGTGTTCTTGATTTGTGTGATGCAGGGCTTGGGGCTATGATGCGCGCCCATCCCTTTGCTCGCGTAAAGAAAGTGATAGTACACCCTATTAGGGCGGTTGTGGTCAGATTAATTCCGCAAGCGGGCTAATTATGGGAGAGTTTTTGATTTTTTTCTCTGTTTAGGGAGCGGTTATGGCCCGAGTGAGCTTAGATTTGCCCGATAACTACATTTTCAGCACCGAATTGGATGTGCGTGTTACCGAAATTAATTACGGCAATCATGTGGGGAATGACCGCATGGTGTCTTTGTTGCACGAAGCGCGTTTGCGTTTTTTGCGTGAACACGGTTTTACCGAGTTTAAAATAGGTGGCGTAGGCTTGATTGTGACCGATTTGGTGGTGCAATTTGTGGCTGAATCTTTTGTCGGTGATGTGCTGACTTTTCATGTGGGTTTGACCGATTTTAATAAATACGGCTGCGATATTATTTATAAAGTGGAAAACCACAACGAAGAGCGCCTTATTGTGAAAGCCAAAACAGGCATCGTCTTTTTTGATTACGATGAGCGCAAAGTGGTGCGCGTGCCGCGCGTATTTTATGAACGCTGCGCACCCGAGCAACAGCCCATCGAAGCTTAATGGCTCAGTGCTTGTAGTAATCGCCAATAAAGTCGATAAAGGCTCGGCTTTTGTTGGCGAGATAACGATTTTGTGGGAATACCACCTTAATGGTGCGTACAGGGATTTCAATGTCGGCAAAGAGCTGCACCAGCTCGCCATTTTGCAGCTGTCGATCGGCAATATAGGTCGGCAGCGCCGCAATGCCCATGCCTGCTAGACAGGCTTCGTAAACCAAGTCGATGTCGTTGACCATCAGCGCACGTTCGACGCTGGAAAAACTAAAGCCGTGTTCTTTTTCAAACTGACGCAGCCAGTTGGAACGGGCGTATTCGGCATTGGCCACCACCAAAATGCAGTGATTGCGTAAATCTTCCAAGCTCTTGGGCGCGCCCCATTTCTTTAAATATTCTGGCGTGGCGCATACGGCAATTTTTTGTTCGGCGATGGATTTGGCGATAAGGCGAGAGTCTTCTTGGGTGCCGATGCGAATGGCAAAATCAAAGCCTTCTTTGACGATATCGACAGGGCGATCGGAGATGTGCAGGTCGAAGCTGATATCGGGAAATTCGCGGGAGAAGTCACTTAATATCCGCGCCAATTCGCGGCGGCCAAAATTCGACATGGCGGTAATGCGCAAACGTCCGCGTGGGGCGACATCAAAATCGGTAACGAGCTTTTCGGCTTCGTTGATGGATTCCAAAATGTTTTCGCAGTGCTGATAGAACATTTGCCCTGCTTCGGTGGGGCTGACTGAGCGTGTGGTGCGATTCAAAAGGCGCACGCCTAGGCGTTCTTCGAGGCTACTGATTTGTTTACTGATGGCCGAAGGCGTGACGTTCAAGGCATCGGCAGCGGCGGTGAAATTGCGCGTACGTACGACGCTGACGAAGGTTTGAAGGGTGTCGATACGAGACATGATTGCTGACCTTTTGGCTCAAATTTCAAAAAGGCTGGCAGTATATTTGATTTTAAGGAATAAATAACGGAGTTTTTTACAGCTACCACCTAAGAAATAAGGTTGAGTCTGCCTCGGCCATCGTCTTTGGTTTTGTGTGGTTTTGGCACTAAAGCTGCATTCACTTAGCAACTGACAAAAAATTGTTCTAGGAGATGGGTATGTCGGGTCAAGGTCGTGTAGAAGATGTGCTGCGCAGTATTAATTTTGCGCAAGAAATCGGCAGGCGCATAAAAGATGCGGGTTATGAGCTCAGTAAAACCGAGCTGAAAACTCTGCTGGCCGATCTTACTTCGGCCATTGCTTCCAGCAAAATGGAGCTGAGCTTGCTTCAGGGGGTGTGCCAAGCGCGCGATGCCGAGCTGGTGCGTATGAATGAAATGCTGCAATACAAGGGCAATTTAAAACGCCGTGGTGATGCCTATTACCGCACTTACGATAATCGCCCTTATGGCCAGCCTTATTGCTCCTATTGTTTTGAGCACGACAACAAAATGCTGCACTTGCATAACCGTATTTTGAGTAAAGAAGTGCGGGTTTGCCCGCAGTGCAAAAACGAATATCAAGCTGCGCGTACGCCTTATTTAGAAGCCGAGGCTAGCCTGCTTTAGTGGTAATTTTCGGGTATAGTAGCGGCTTTTATAAATAAGGCGATGCTATGCCTGTTGTGCGCTTTTTTTGGGTTGTGATGCTCTGTGGTTGGGGGCTATTGGCATGGGCTGAGGAGGCACAGCAGGGGGCTGTGGTCAGCGAAGAGGAGGTGG
>JAYRHO010000021.1:0-2032 GCA_041907245.1 Saccharospirillaceae bacterium | reverse complement strand
GCGGCTATGTGCATTATTTATGGCCCAAGCCAGGTTCCGACAAACCCGTCCCCAAGGTCAGCTTCGTGCGTGAATTTAAGCCTTGGGGCTGGATCGTGGGCACGGGCTTGTATTTGGATGACGTAAAAACCAACTCAGCCAAGCTTGCCATGCAAATGATCGGTGTGACGGCCGTCGCAGTATTGCTGCTGATCATTTTTAATGTGTCTATCTCGCGCAGCATCCGCGTGCCGCTTAAAACCTTAAACAGCGCTATGCACAACGTCGCGCAAGGCGATGGCGATTTAACCCAGCGCCTGCCCGAACAGGGCCAAGATGAGATTACCGAAATTGCGCATTCCTTTAATATTTTTATGCAGCAAATGCAAAATCTCGTAAAAGAAACACAAAATACCGTCAACGAAATTTCCACACTCAATCATCAGGTGGAAAATATCAGCGCGCAAACCACAGGATTAACCGAGCAGCAACTTTCACAAAGCGATCAGGTGGCAACCGCCTCCAACGAAATGAGCCTGACTATTCAAGAAGTAGCAGCGAACGCCGAACGGGCAGCGGCTTCCTCGCGCGAAGTGAACGACAACAGCGAAGCCAGCCGTCGCATTATGACGCAAAACCAGCAAAGTATGATGGCGCTGGCGCAGGAAATAGCAGGCTCCAACGCCAGCATTCAAAGCCTGCAAGAAGAAACCAAAAAAATTGGCTCGGTGCTGGATGTTATTAAAGGCATTGCCGAACAAACCAATTTATTGGCCTTAAACGCCGCCATCGAAGCGGCGCGTGCAGGTGAACAAGGCCGAGGTTTTGCCGTAGTTGCCGATGAAGTGCGCACACTGGCCTCGCGCTCACATCAATCCACCGAAGAAATTCAAAAAATCATTACGCAACTGCAACAAAAAGCCGAGCAGGCGGTGAAAGCCATGACCGCCAACGTCAGCAGTTCACAGCAAGCCGCACAAAGCACCGATCAAGCGCTAAACAGCATTTCCGCCATGAGCCATGCCATCGGCCAAATTACCGAAATGAATTTAAGCATTGCCAGCGCCGTTGAAGAGCAAAGTGCGGCGGCCAATGAAATTACCACGCACATTACCAAGATTGCCGATTCCTCCGCGCACATCAGTGGCAATATGGGCGACACCCATCAAGCCATCCAAAAGCTCAATAAGGACATTGCGGATTTACTCGGTTTGGTACAGCGTTTTAGAACCTAAAATACAACTCATAAAAAAGGCCGATTCTGCACGAAGCAAAATCGGCCTTGTTTTTTTAAACCAGACTATAAAATAAATTGGCTTAAATCCTGATCGCGCGCGACCTTGCCCAATTGTTGCTCAACATACTGCGCGTCGATGCAAATCGGGTCGCGCAAGTCGGTGGCGTTGAAAGAAATTTGCTCAAGCAAACGCTCCAGCATGGTATGCAAGCGGCGCGCACCGATATTTTCGGTACTTTCATTGACCTCAAACGCAATGGTGGCGATTTTAGTAATGGCATCGGCGGTAAAGTCGATATCCACGCCTTCGGTTTTCAGCAAGGCTTTGTATTGCATGGTCAGCGAAGCTTTAGGCTCGGTTAAAATACGCTCAAAATCGCTCGGCGTCAGCGCATTTAATTCCACGCGAATAGGCAGTCTCCCCTGCAATTCTGGAATTAAATCCGAAGGCTTGGCCAAGTGAAATGCACCCGAGGCAATAAATAAAATATGATCGGTTTTGACCATGCCGTATTTGGTGCTTACGGTCGAGCCTTCGATTAAGGGCAATAAATCGCGCTGCACGCCTTCACGCGACACATCGCCACCCGAACCACTCTCATGGCGCTTGGCGACCTTATCTATTTCGTCGATAAAAACGATGCCGTTTTGCTCGACCAAATCCACCGCGCGCACTTTTAGCTCGTCCATATTGAGCAGACTACCTGCTTCTTCGTCGCGCAATAATTTTTGCGCTTCTTTAATTTTAAGTTTGCGTTTTTGCGTTTTTCCGCCGCCCATATTGGCGAACATGCTTTGCAACTGGCTGGTCATTTC
>JAYRHO010000020.1:0-3791 GCA_041907245.1 Saccharospirillaceae bacterium | reverse complement strand
GACAAAGAAGACACTAAATTGCGGTGTTCTTTTTGACGTTTGCTTTGTGGGCGCCACAGCAAAAAATAAAAAATAACCAAAAAGCCGCCCAAGAAAATCAATTGACCCATGATGCCCATAGGTTCAGCGCCAGCGGCCTGCCCCTCAGCAAAAGACCATTGTGAAGCCGCTAAAGCAAAAACAGCGAGTAAGTATTTCATAGTTTCTCCAGAGTTTAAAAAACCACCAAAGTGGCTTGGGTTTTCTAGCGTTTAATCGTTTAAAGACGGCGTAGTTAAGCCGCGCTTGGCATAGAAGTCATCGACAAAGGCGTCAAATGTACCTGCATCCAAAGCATCACGCAAACCCGCCATTAAAGTTTGGTAATAATGGAGGTTGTGAATGCTATTTAAAGTGCCGCCGAGCATTTCTTTGCATTTATCCAAATGATGCAAATAAGCGCGGCTGTAATTTTTGCAGGTGTAGCAATCGCAATGCTCGTCTATGGGCGCGGTGCTGGTTTTGTTGGCGGCATTACGCAATTTCACCACGCCCGTACTGGTGAATAAATGACCGTTACGAGCGTTACGCGTGGGCATCACGCAATCAAACATATCAATACCGCGACGCACACCTTCGACCAAATCCTCAGGTGTACCCACACCCATTAAATAGCGCGGTTTATTTTCAGGCATTTTCGGCGCCACATGCGCCAGCACGCGCATCATATCGTCTTTAGGCTCGCCTACGCTCAGGCCTCCTATGGCGTAGCCATCAAAACCAATTTCGGTTAAACCCGCCAAAGATTCATCACGCAAAGACTCGTACATGCCACCTTGAATAATGCCAAAAAGCGCCGAAGAATTATCCCCGTGAGCGTCTTTCGAGCGCTTGGCCCAACGCAAAGACAAACGCATGGAGTCGGCGGCTTGTTTTTCAGTGGCAGGAAATGGCGTGCACTCATCAAAAATCATTACTATGTCTGAGCCTAAATCGCGCTGCACCTGCATCGAGCTTTCGGGCGACATAAAAATCTTTTCACCGTTCACGGGCGAGCGAAAATGCACGCCCTCCTCGGTGATTTTACGCATCGCTCCAAGGCTGAAAACTTGAAAGCCGCCTGAGTCGGTCAAAATAGGCTTATCCCAATGAATAAAATCGTGCAAATCGCCGTGTGCCTTAATCACCTCCGTGCCAGGGCGCAGCATTAAATGAAAGGTATTGCCCAAAATAATTTCAGCACCCAGGTCTTTAATATGCTCTGGGGTTAAACCTTTCACCGAGCCATAAGTGCCCACGGGCATAAAGGCCGGCGTCTGAATCGTGCCGCGAGGAAAAGTAATTTGCCCTCGGCGCGCCAAACCGCTTTGGCCTTTTAATTCAAATGTCATCTTGCATGTGCGGGTCATTTTTTACTCGCTTTAAATTAAATTCGTTCTAAATGGTAGCGGCAACCATCGGTCGCCACATGGAGGCCAATAGCCTTCGCTACGAAAACACTCAACGCCCAACGCCCAACATCAATATAAAAACATCGCATCGCCGTAACTAAAGAATCGGTAGCCCTGCTCCACCGCTTCCTTATAAGCATTGAGCGTTTGTTCGCGCCCAGCAAAAGCGGACACCAGCATAATGAGCGTGGATTCGGGCAAGTGAAAATTGGTCACTATGGCATCGACACTGCGAAAACGATAACCAGGGTAAATAAAAATACGGCTATCGCCATAAAATGGGGCGATTTCACCCTCTTGGCTGGCGCTCTCAAGGCTGCGCACCGAGGTCGTGCCTACCGCCACCACGCGTTTGCCTGCGGCGCGCGTGGCTTTTACCGCGTCCACCACTTCTTGACTTACTTCTATGTATTCGGCGTGCATCTGGTGCTCATCGATGCGCTCGACCTTTACTGGCTGAAACGTGCCTGCCCCAACATGCAAGGTCACAAAGGCGAAACTCACGCCACGGGCTTTGAGCTTGGTCAAGAGCTCATCATCAAAGTGCAAGCCCGCTGTTGGTGCGGCCACCGCCCCTGGCGTTTTGGCGTACACGGTTTGATAGCGTTCTTTGTCGCTGTCGATGTCGGCGCGCTCCATATAAGGTGGCAGCGGCATATGGCCCACTCGTTCCAGCAGCTCCAGCACTGGCGTATCTGTATGAAAGCGCAGCACAAAAAGCGCACCTTCGCGCCCCAGCACTTCGGCCTCGACACCTTCTAATACAACCTTGCTGCCTGCTTTCGGTGAACGCGAGGAGCGCATATGGCAGAGCACGTCTGTCTCGCTTAATACGCGCTCCACCAAAATTTCGATCTTGCCGCCGCTGGCTTTTTCACCGTACAGGCGCGCAGGAATCACCCGAGTGTTGTTAAACACCAAAAGATCGCCCGCTTCTAAATGCTCAAGCAAATCGCAAAACTGCCCATGAGCCAGCTCGCCTGTTGCACGTTTTACACTCAGCAGGCGCGAAGCGCTGCGTTTGGCCAAAGGAAAGCGCGCAATCAGCTCGTTGGGAAGGTCAAAATAAAAATCAGAGGTATTCATAAGCAACTGCTTTACCGACAGTCTAAAAAGAAGGCGCGCAGAGTAGCAGAAAACTGGCCTAGGCTTAAGCCCTGTTTTGTAGCCAAGATCGTTGTGCAAAAAACGTTCGACTTCAAAATTATTTAAAAAAATCAAAAAACGAGCGTGAAATTTTATTGACACCCAAAGAAGAAACGGTATTATGCGCGCCACTGATTGCTTAGACGTGCCAGCGTGGCGGAATTGGTAGACGCAGGGGATTCAAAATCCCCCGCCCTTGCGGGTGTGTCGGTTCGAGTCCGACCGCTGGTACCACTCTCAGAAATCAGTACATTGAGTTCATCTCAGTGCCCAGGTGGCGGAATTGGTAGACGCGCTAGTTTCAGGTACTAGTGGCCCTTGGCTGTGGAAGTTCGAGTCTTCTTCTGGGCACCACTTATTCTTAAAAGCTCTTGATTATTCAAGAGCTTTTTTTATTTCTAAAAAACATCTTAAAGCGCTTTATTTAACAGAAAGGCTTTCGCCTTTCTGTTAATTTTATTATGGCTTAGTCACATTCTTGATCGAAGTCACCTCGGCTTTTTGATATTTGTCTTCCAGCACTTTGGTTTGCATATTCTTCAAAGTGTGGAATGGCATATCAACAACTAGGCTATTGACCAACCAGGTGGGTAAAGAGCCAGCAGGATCGGCGTGCACCTGATACACCACTTCCACCTCACCATTGGCTTGAGGGTTAAACTCCCAGTGGCCGTGCATTTGGGTGATGCGCATGCGGTCTTTGTGTTCAGGCTTACCGTCTTTTTCGGCATTTAAATCAATGCGCACCGCTAAAGTTTCTGTGTTTTGTGTCATCACACTTTTAAGCACCATGTCGCGGTCTTTAACGGGCCAGGGTGCGGCGGTGACGTTGTAAGCAATACTCACGGAGTCATCGATTTTTTTAATCAGGCTGGATTCTTTGGTGTCTTTAATCCAGCTCGGTGCAACCGCCCGGTCATCCAACAAGGCCACCATGCTGGTTAACGAGGTTTTAAGATGGGTAATGCCTTTGAACTCTTTTAATGGCGAACCTTCGATGACGCGGGTGTAAACCTTCACACCATCGCTATCTTTTTCCAGCTTCCAGTCGCTGTCCGCCAAGCTGGTAAAAGACAAAGCCGACAAGGTCAGCGCGGTAATTATTTTTATTAAACGCATACAATTTCCTAGGAGTTAAATCAAAAAATCAGTGTCCATGCCCCATGCAATTGGGGGATGCGGGCACTTGGGTGTTTTGCCATTCTGCTTCGCTGT
>JAYRHO010000019.1:0-5299 GCA_041907245.1 Saccharospirillaceae bacterium | reverse complement strand
TTATTCATGCAGGTGAAGTTGGGACGGGCGATGCCAGCATTCCCATTCAACAGCTGCTGCACGAAGGTCAAACGCTCGTGGTGCAGGTGACCAAAGACCCCATAGGCACTAAGGGCGCGCGCCTCACTACCGAGATTTCCATTCCTGGGCGCTATTTGGTTTATATGCCGCAGGCTTCGCATTTGGGCGTGTCGCAGCGTATCGACGACGAACAAGAGCGCGAGCGCTTAAAGCTTCTGGTGCAAAGCTGCATGCAGGCCGAAGAACTGGCCGATGGCGAAGCGGGCTTTATTTTGCGTACCGCCGCCGAAGGCGTGGGCGAAGAGGAGCTGCTGGTCGATACTCGCTACTTGCGCCGCCTGTGGCGCAAACTGCAAGAGCGCATCAAAACCAACCCTGTGCCGTCCTTGATTTACGATGAGCTGCCGCTGTCTTTGCGTACCCTGCGCGATTACGCCCGCCCTGAGGTCAGTAAGATTCTGATCGACTCGCGCGAGACTTTTCAGCGTGTCGAGCAATTTGTGCAGCACTATGTGCCTGAAATGCAGGAGCGTCTGGACATTTACCCAGGCCCTCGGCCAATTTTCGAGCTTTATGGCGTCGAAGATGAAATTCAGCGCGCGCTGGAGCGTAAAGTGCCGCTGAAATCGGGCGGTTATTTGGTGATCGATCAGACCGAAGCCATGACCACCATAGACGTAAATACGGGCGGCTTTGTTGGCAAGCGCAATCTTGAAGAAACCATTTTCAAAACCAATTTAGAGGCCGCCACCGCCATAGGCCGCCAGCTGCGGCTGCGCAATTTGGGTGGCATCATCATTTTGGATTTCATCGATATGGTTGAGGTCGAGCATCAGCGCCAAGTGCTGCGAATGCTGGAAAAGGTGCTGGAAAAAGACCATGCCAAAACCAAAATCAGTGGCGTGTCTGAGCTGGGGCTGGTGGAAATGACGCGCAAGCGCACGCGCGAAAGCCTAGAGCAAATGCTGATGGAGCCTTGCCCGCATTGCATGGGGGTGGGCGCGGTGAAAACCGCCGAAACCATTTGCTATGAAATTTTCCGTGAACTCCTGCGCGAAGAGCGTGCCTACGGTGCGGGCAATTACATGATTTTGGCCAGCCAACAGGTGGTGGATCGCCTGCTTGATGAAGACAGCAACAGCTTGGCCGATTTGGAAAGTTTCATCGGTAAGTCGATAAAATTGCAGGTTGAAGCGCAATACCTGCAAGACCAATACGACATTATTTTGCAGTAGGTACAGATGAAAATCGTGGCGGCGGTGTTTAAACAGATCTGGATTACGCTGGTGCTGGCGCTGTTGCTCTTGGCACTGTACGCAAGTCTTGGTCGCCAGCTCGCGCCTTTGCTGGAAAGCCGCCACAGCCAAATAGAAACTTGGCTTAGCACCAAGCTTGGGCAAGAAGTGCGGATGACGCATTTAAGTGCAAGCTGGAGCGGCCTGTCGCCGACGCTCTATGTGCAAGGCCTAAGCGTGGCAGGTACGCAGGGCGTGCGCATTAAGACCTTAAGCGTCGAGCTGGATGTGGTGCAAAGCCTGATTTCTTGGCTCCCTGTGTTTCGTTTTGTGCAGGTTGAAGGCGTGCACGCCGACATTCGCCTGCTGCCCAACCAACAAGTACAGCTCGCCCCTAATTGGGTTTTTACCCTGCCTCAAGCTCAGCAAGATACGGATCGCCCCTTCTGGGCGGTGTTTTTAGAGCAGCAGCCCAGCATGCAGTTTAAGGACGTGCGCCTAAGCCTTATGACCTTGGCTGGTGAAACCAGCCGCATCGAGGCCGAAGCGGTGCAGTGGCGCTCGAAGCTGGATGAACACGAGCTCGACGCTAAGGTGGCTTTTGGCCATGAGGAGCTGGCGCAAGCGCGCCTGCAAGTTTTCCTTGAAGGCGAGCTTTGGCCTTGGCATAAGCAAAACGGCCGTATTTATCTGGCGGCGCAAACGCGCGACTGGGCGCATTGGCTGCCTGAGTTGGCGCAAGGCTACCGCTTTAACAGCTTGGAAGTGGGCGTGGAAGGCTGGCTCGATATTACTCAGGGCGATTTGCAAAAAGCCTATCTGAATATCGACGTACCTAAGCTGGAGCTGGCCACACCGAACAAGCCATTACGACTGACCGATGGCCACATCCTGATGGCGGGGCAGCACAATGGTAAGGATTGGCATCTGCGCGCCAAGCCCAAGTTTGCCCAAAACTTGCCCGTCGAAAGCTTCAGTTTGAGTGAGGTGGTGCTGGGCGAGCAAAAAGGCTGGCAGCTCGGCGTGCCTGAGCTGGACGTGACCCTGGCGGCCAACTACCTCAATGAATACGTTTTGTTACCGCAGTTTATCGCGCCCTATATCGAAGGCACTGCACCAAAAGGTGTAGCGCGCGATGTGCGCGTGGCGGTGCTGCCACCTCATCAAGACAAGCCTTGGCAGGTGGACGTGCGTGCGGATTTAGTCGGCATCCACAGCCAAGCCTACGGCTACATTCCAGCCCTTGCAGGCGTGGATGCCAAGCTGCATCTGATGCCGCACCGAGGGCGCGTGACGTTGCAAAATGCAAACTTCAGCGCCCATCTTGCCCCTTTGTACGCTCAGGCTTGGGCGCTGGAGCAAGCCTTCGGGGCGTTTAGCTGGTCACTTTGGCCAGATCATGCCTTGCTGAAACTTGAAGGGCTGAACGCCAACTTGGTCGAAGGCGACAGCCGTGTGCCCGTACGTGGTGATTTGCGCATCGAGCTGCCCATGCACGACAGCGCGGTGGAATCCAGTGTGAGCTTATTGTTGGCACTGGACAGCGCCCCGCTAAGCACGCAAAAACAACTGGTTCCCGACCTAGCAGGCAAGTCTTTACAGTATTGGCTCAACAGCGCTTTAGGGCAGGGGCAAGCACAGGATGCCCGCTTTGCCTTGTACACCAGCCTAAGCGCCGCCGAGGCGCATCAGGCACAAGCTCTGACCACCGAACTGGCGCTGGGTTTTACCGACAGCAGCCTAAGCTACATGCCCAAATGGCCTGGCATCGAGGGCTTAAATGGCGAGCTGTATATGGATTTGCCCAATCTGGATATTCAGGTACGCAGTGGTCGGACCTTGGGCGCCAGCTTGACAGGCGCTGGTGCTCAGGTGCGCTTACGCCCCAGCCGCACAGGTGCGCAACTGGAGGTGAACGCCAAACTAGCAGGTCAAAGCGCGCAGGCCTTGGGCTATTTCACCCAAACGCCTTTGCAAGACGTGGTCAATCACGCCTTTGACAGCTGGCGTGCGCAAGGAGAGCTGCAAGCAGACTTTAACCTGGCCTTGGATTTGGGCGCGAAAGACCCTAGCCCCAACATTGATCTGACGGCGCGCTTTGCCAATAACCGCCTGCAATTAGACGACTTGCAATTGGATATTAAAAAGCTCAATGGTGCGGTGAGTTACAGCAGCTTGCATGGCCTAAGAGCCAACAGCCTAAAGGGCGAGCTTTTAGGTGGGGCTTTTAACGCGCGCATTGCCTCAAGCTTCGACGCCAAAAAGCAAATGCACATTCATTTAAACGCCGACGGTGAGGCCAGCGTCGCAGGTTTTCGCGCGTGGCAGCCGCTGTTTTTGTTTGAGCCGCTGCAAGGCGTGATTCCTTATCAAGCAAAGCTGAACATTGCGGATAAAGTGACCTTGGATGTGCACTCCAAGCTCAAGGGCATGCGGCTTGATTTGCCCGCGCCCTTTGCCAAAGCGGCGGATGAGGAACGCGATTTGGCCGTGCACCTTGAGGCGGGAACACCGCTGAACTTGCACCTGAGTTACGATGAGCAGGTAGCGGCACATCTACGCTTGAATGGCTCGGGTATTGAACGTGGGCAGGTGCGCATTGGCGATACGCAAGTGCCAGAGCTCAGTGCCGAGGGTTTGTACATCTCAGGGCATATCGACTCTAAGCTCAACGCCAAAGACTGGTGGCAGGCATGGCAGCGTGTGATGGCCCAAGAAGCGCCAGCACAAGAGGGCGCTGCGCTAGCCAAAGCCAACCCCTTGCAGAGTGTTAATCTGCACTTGTCCGAGGTCGATGCCTGGGGCACACAGGTTCCTAACTTACAGGTGCAGGTGGCGCAAGAGGAGCAAGGCTTTGCGGTGAAACTGGACAGCCCGTTAGCCAAAGGCGAAGTGCGCCTGCCTGAAGGCAAACCGCTGGCGCTCAATTTTGACTACATTCGCATTCCCAATCCCAATCCCAATCCCAATCCTGAGCCTGAAGCTAAGACTGATCCTGAAACTAAAGCCGAGCCTGAAGTGAAAACTGAGCCAGCAACGGCTATGGCTGAGGAGGCGAGTAAGCCTGCCGCACCTGTAGATACCCGCACGCGCGCCGAGCGCATTGCGCAAGCTTTAGCCGAAGACAGCCTAGCGGGCATAGCGCCTAAGGACTTACCCGCCTTGACCTTTAAAACCCAAGAGTTGAGCTACTACGGTAAAAATTACGGCAGCTGGGATTTGACCAACACCCCCACCGCCACAGGCACTGAAATCAGTATTAACGACAGCAATATCAACAGCCTGAAAGTCCAAGGGTTGCTTGTCTGGTACGAGCAAGACGGCCAAATAAAAACCCAGCTTAAGGAGCTTAAGCTCAGCACCAAAACCGTCGCCAAGGTGCAGCAAGGCTTGGGTTTAAGCCCTGTGCTAGAAGGTAAAAACACCAGCGCGACGCTCAACCTCTCTTGGCTTGGCTCTCCTGCGGCCTTTAATACGGCTTCGCTCAATGGCACAGTCGAGGCTCTGGTGCGCGATGGCAAGCTCAATGCCGAAGGCGCAGAAGCCTTAAAAGTCTTTGGTATTTTGAACTTCAACTCGCTCTCAAGGCGTTTGCGCTTGGACTTCTCCGATCTTTATCAAAGCGGTGTGGCCTTCGATAAGCTCAGCCTGAAAGCGCGTATCAGCGATGGCGTGATGACCTTCACTGAGCCTTTGTTAATTGACGGGCCAGGTGGCAACTTCCTAAGTTCGGGCAGCACCGATTTGGTGGCTCACAGCCTGGATATGAAAATCGTGGTGACCTTCCCCGTGGCCAGTAACCTGCCTTTGGTGGTGGTGTTGGCAGGCTTTGCGCCGCCTATAGCTGCCTCCATTTATGTGACCGAAAAACTCATCGGCGATGAGCTGTCACGCTTTACCAGCGCCAGCTACAACCTGACAGGTAGCTGGGAAGAGCCAAAAATGGAAATGAATAAGCTCTTTGATAACAAAGTAAAAGGCAAAGAAACGCGCGGCGTGACCGATCGCGTCAAAGGCGTGTTTATGCTGGGAGACTAAGATGC
>JAYRHO010000018.1:0-3577 GCA_041907245.1 Saccharospirillaceae bacterium | reverse complement strand
TTAATGCCGCCAAAGGCCAAGGATTTTCTAATAAATTAAGTGCCGCTAGCATGTCTTTCGTCCTCCGATAACGGCCTTCGCCCAAGCCTTTTAGCGTTTTGCGCCCACCCATTTGATAATCCATAGCCTGCCAAAGTTGCAACAAAGGCTCTTTGTAAGAATGCCACTGTGCGGCACTTTGTGGGCGCTGGGTTTTTATCTGCGCCAAGATTTCTTTGTGCGCAAACAACCAATGCGTTAAAAAATGCGAAGCGCTTTCGTTGGCCGCTTGTGCCTTAGGCAAGGCCAACAAAGCTTGCGTCATCACGAAAAGACTTCGTGATAGTTGCACATCCTTTAATAATTTCTGGGTCTGCTCTTGCCATAAGTGCAAAAGCGCCGTGCTTTCTGCGCTGTAGGCGCTGTCTTTTAAGTATTCTGCAAGCAAAGACAAGGCGGCTAATTCTTGCAGAGGCGTGCGCCACAACAAAATATTTTCGCGCAATGTTTTGCTGTCTTGGCGGCGATATATTTTGCTGCTTAATTGCGGCAATTTATGCAGCGCTTCCATATGCAGCAAAGCCTGCGCCGCCCCATTTTTACGGCCATCAAATAAACAAAATTCTAAACTACGCACCAAGCCCTGATAGTGATAAGCCAGCCAGCGCGGTAACACCAAGGATAAATCTTCTTGCTCGGTAAAACTGGGGCGCTCGTGCCCGTGGCGCTGCAATTTTGCCAGCGCATAACCGCGCTCTGCTTTACTGATATCACTGAGCCACAAAGGCGTAGTTTGATTTAATAATTCCGCCAATTGCCACAGGTGCGCAACCTCGCCTTGAAGTAATTCCAGCTCGACTTCACACAAAGGCTGCTCGGCGTCTGTCGTGACAATTTTGCCCTGATCGAGCGCAATTTCGATTTCAGTTTGCTCGTGGCTATAACGCCAAGTTTGACGGGTAAATTCGCTGCGAAAAACGCTCTGCAAGACGCTGGGATTTAAGGTTTTCGGCCAGTGCGCGGCCACATCCTCTTGCGCAAGCACAGCGGTATCTAAACAGGTCGTAGACACAGGCCAATTCCACTCGCCGCGCTGTTGCAGCCCCAAAGAGGTGTTTTGGCATTTAAAGGTTTGCTCAAACTGGCCGTTTTTTTCTCGAATACGCAAGGCGGCTTTAGCCTTGGCCAGCTCGGCTTTTTCGCCATCGAAGTAGGTGTTATTGAGCACTACTGTGCGTTCTGCCTGCGCGATGCGATCGCAATGCGCTTGAAATTGCGCTAGGTGCGCCGCCGCAATACGCAGTTTTAATTCCGTCTCTTTGGCCATAAAAACCACCTAAAAAATAAGTGCGCCATTCTAGCGCACTGGCCTATGGCTCTAAAGCCACTTTGCTAAAGCCGCGCTATTTTATCTGGTAGAGCCTAGGCCATTTGCAGACGGGTCTTGCTCTCTGCAACAATGCCCCTTCCTCATGCTAAGGAGCGACCATGTCACAGCTCATTGAACGTTTAACCACACTGATTGGCCATAACAGCATCAGCTCCACTCAGCGCGAGCACGACCAAAGCAATTTGCCTGTCATTCACAGCTTGGCGCACTGGTTTGAGGATCTGGGCTTTCGCGTCGACATTCACCCCATTCCCCATTTTCCTGGTAAGGCCAACCTACTGGCCACGCTGGGCACAGGCTCAGGCGGGCTGATTTTAAGCGGCCATACCGACACCGTTCCTTGCGACCCCGCGCTGTGGCAGTCCGACCCCTTCAAGCTAAGCGCGCGCGACAACAAGTTTTACGGTTTAGGCACTTGCGATATGAAGGGCTTTTTTGCGCTGGTATTGGAAGCGGTAAAAGCCTTTCGTGTGCAGGATTTCAAACAGCCGCTAATGGTGCTGGCCACCGCCGACGAAGAAAGCTCCATGTGCGGTGCACGCGCGCTGGGCAAAAGCCAAGCCTTAAAAGCGCGCTATTGCGTCATCGGTGAACCCACCAGCCTGCGCCCAATTCGGATGCACAAAGGCATCATGATGGAGAGCATTCGCCTCACGGGCAAAAGCGGCCACTCCTCCAACCCAGCCCTTGGCATCAATGCCATGGATGCCATGCACAGCGTCATGACCGAGCTTAAAAACCTGCGTGTGGATTTAGCCAAGCGCTATCAGGATGCGCACTTTGCCGTAAGCACCCCGACCATGAACTTTGGCTGCATTCACGGCGGCGACAATCCCAATCGTATTTGCGGCCGCTGCGAGCTGGCCTTTGACTTGCGCACTTTGCCTGGCATGAGCAACGACGATTTGCGCGCAGAAATCGACAAACGCATTCGCCCCATTGCCGAGCGCGAGCACGTGTTGCTGGAGTACGAGTCCTTGTTTCCTGGGATTAATTCTTTTGCCACACCCGTGAGCAGCGCGCTGGTGCAAGCGGCGGAAAAGCTCACAGGGTGCAGCAGCGAAGCGGTCAATTACGCCACCGAAGCGCCGTTTTTTCATGATCTAGGCATTGAAACGCTGATATTGGGGCCCGGGCGTATTGACCAAGCGCATCAGCCCGATGAATATCTGGCTTTTGATCAGATCGAGCCCTGCGTGGCTCTATTAAAAGGCCTTATTCAGCGTTTTTGCCTAGAAAATCCAGCCTAAAAATAACGCATTTATTACTTAACAGCAGGAAACTATGACCGAGACATCCGCTTACGTGCAGTGGTTTCGCCAATCCTCACCCTATATCAATGCCCACCGTGGCAAGACCTTTGTGGTGATGTTTGAAGGTGCGGCCATCGAGCACGAAAACTTCGCCACCCTAGTGCAAGACTTGGCACTGCTAAACAGCCTAGGCGTGCAGCTGGTATTGGTGCACGGCGCGCGCCCGCAAATCGACCAAGCCCTGCAAGCCTTGAATATCGAAAGCAAATTCCATAACGACCTGCGCATCACCGACAAAGCCGCCCTCACCGCCGTGAAAGCCGCCATCGGTATGGTGAAAGCGGAAGTCGAATCTTGCCTGTCCATTGGCCTACCCAACTCGCCCATGCACGGCGCGCGCATTCGCGTCATCAGCGGCAACTTTGTTACCGCCAAACCCTTAGGCGTAATTGATGGTGTCGATTTTCAGCACACAGGCGATGTGCGCCGCATTGAGCATCAGGCCATCGAAGAACTGCTTAAACAGCGCAACGTGGTGCTGCTGTCCTGCTCGGGCTATTCGCCCTCTGGGGAGATGTTCAATTTAGCGGTCGAAGACGTGGCACAAATGGCCGCCGTAAGCCTGCGCGCCGAAAAGCTCATCCTTATGGGCAAAAACCCTGGCATCTTGGATGACGACGGCAACACCGTCGAAGACCTCACCGTACAAGAAGCCAAAGAACTGCTGCCTAGCCAAAAAGGCGAGCCACGCAACCACCTCGATGCCGCCATCAAAGCCGTAAGCCAGGGCGTACCGCGCGCGCATCTTTTAAGCTACGAAGACGACGGCACACTTTTGACCGAGCTGTTCACCCGCGAAGGCCACGGCAGCATGGTCACGCAGACCCCTTACGATCAGCTGCGCCCCGCCAAGCTCGACGACATCAACGGCATCATCGAGCTGCTGCAACCCCTT
>JAYRHO010000017.1:0-2970 GCA_041907245.1 Saccharospirillaceae bacterium | reverse complement strand
TCATGGCGGTGACGCTACCGATTTGGTCTTGAGCGTAAAAATATTTTTGACCGTTGTGCCATTCGCCTTGCTCAAAATATCGATATTTAATTTTACCTTGCGCATCCGCTTGAGCACAGAGTTTTTCTCCACACCATAAATTATGAATTGTGCGAATTTGGCCGTTGGCTTCGGTATGAGTTTCTTGTACGCGACGGGAGTATGCGTCGTAAATAAACTCACTGATTAAACCGGTTTCTTTATTTTTTATTTTCACTAAACGATTTTCACCATCCCAGGCGTAGCTATGCTGCCCATCGTCGATGACATTGCCATTGGCATCGTAGGTAAACGGCCGTGCTTGATTGAGCTCGTTATAGCGTTGCTGATAGGCAAAGCCACTTTCTTCCATATCAATGATGTTGCCCATTGGGTCGTAGCTATATTCACCTGTTTTTCGACGTTGTTTAGTCACTGTGATTAAACGACCGTTATCGTCATAGCTAAACTGCTCGGTGCCACCGATAGTTTGTGATTGTGTCTGTTGGCCGTGATGCATGCCCAATAGCCAATGCAAAACGGGCAAATGCAAATGAGGATGTCCCTGAGTTTGCTCCGTTTCTGTAGTGCGCTCTCTTAACAGGCCTTCTGGTGAATAGTTGAAATCATAATTTAGAATGGATTGTGTCTTTGTTTGTGGTGCGGGTGCAGGCAAAATTAAATTCAATGGCCACTCCCACTCCATTTTAATGGTTTTAATTTGTTGATACTTCTGCGTTTTTAACCGACGATCTTTGTTGTTTTCTAAGTAATCGCGCTGCCATTGAAAAGGCATGTCCACGGCACGAAGCTGGGATAGTTGCTGCGTATCATCCAGGTAGTTATATTGAAATTTTCCTAGGCTGTTATTTTTTTGCGCTAGGCGATTTAACAGATCGTATTCTGAACTGTCAGAGCTTCCTGCAATGACTTGGGTAATTTCGCGCCCTAGCGCGTCGTAGCGGTATTGCCAATTTTGCCAGCTTTGCTCGCCTTGAATGGATTTTAATTGATTCGCGCCCAGCTCTCCGGCCGCATAATACTGGTAGGTAGTCACACCCAGCCCATCGGTAATTTTATTGGGTCTGGGATAAGCCTGATCGTACTCAATTTGAATGTTGGTCGTAGGGTCTTGGCTATTAAGGTAGCGTTTTTCTTGCAGTAGATTTGATTTACTGTAACGGTACTGAGTGATTTGACCTAAGGCGTCTTGTTTCTGCGCCACACGACCAGCTAAGTCATAACTGAAGGCATCGCCCTGATTGTCTGCGTAGATTTTTTGTATTACGCGGCCTTGGATATCACGCTCCCAGGTTGTTATGTTTCCGTTGGCGTCCGTTAATGTATGCAAGTCGCCATTAGGGTAGTAGCTATAATTTATACTTTGCCCTAACGGGTTGATCTCTTTAATCAAATTACGGTTGGCATCGTACTCATAGGTGGTGGTTTTTCCTTCACGATCGGTAATAGCAGCCAGATCCAACTTATCCCAAGTAAAAATTTTCTGACTGCGATCGGGATAGGTAATGGCCGTTAAACGGTTGAGGGCATCGTATTGATAATTCAAGGCATAGCCTTTGCTGTCCGTGATGCTTGCAACGCGACCATAATTATCATAAGAAAAACGTTGCTGTGTGTGGCCAAAGGTATTTGTAATATGGCTAAGATAGCCATTGTTATCGTAATTAAAATGCGTTGTTTGGCCTAGAGGAGTAGAAATTTTTATGCGTTGACCACGCTGGTTGTAAGAGTAGTTATAGGTTTGCCCTGCCGCATCCGTTATCTGTGTCGGCAAATGTTGGTCGTTATAAATAGCTTGGAACGCAGTGTCTAGCTGATCGCCATTTTTTTGCTGAATATGAACAACATCCATACCATTTTCTGCATAGCGATAGTAAGTGGTTCGACCGTCTGGGTCTTTTGAGAGGATAACGTTACCTTGGGTGTTATATTGGTACTCATACAGCTGAGTACTGCCATCACTGAGCACTCGCCCAACTTGCTTAGGTTTATCAAAGCTTCCCGTATAAATTGTGTTGGCCTGCCCCGCATAATTAAACCAGACGCGGCTTTCCAGTGGTTTTTTTATGCTTTCTAGTGTTCTTGCTGTTTGGCCTTTTTCATTGTGTAAAAAATGTTTTATCTGCGCACGGGTGTAGTCACAACTGGCACTGTTATTCACTCTACTGCAAGCCTGTGCGAAAGCGGATTTATTCCAATAAAAAGAATTACGGTAATTTAAATAATTATTTAGCATACCCATTCCCGCTGGTACTTGGCTTTCACTATAACCAACACCTGGAGCACTATGGCGGTATTCTGTTCGTTCTACATAGCCCAGCGGGTCAATAGCCTGAATGGCAGCCGATGAGTTTCCGTAAAAGCCTTGCGTTTTTTCAAAGCTTGTGCGGCCGTAGGGGGTTGTCATAGCACTGATGAAAGTGAAAATTTTCCTGTTGAAGGCTGATAGCCTTTGTATTCGTACGCACCACCACCTGCAACATACTGTAATACGTTATTGCCGATGGAATTGGGGTCATCTTGAATAAAACTCAGCCAATTACTTGTCCATTTCTGACCCAAATTCCATCCAGAAAACACCGCATTTTGATCGCTGTCTTTTTCGTTGTAATACAAAACAAATGCAATCTCAGAGCCGACTGGCGGTGCGTAACTTAATGGCGTATCGCGTAGGCTCAAACCCGCCAGCATGGATTTAAATGAATAAATAGGCATCCCAGCGCTATTACACCCTCCCGCATCCGCAGAGTCACAAGGGCTGTTAGCATGAGAATCATTGGTTGAGGTGGCTCCAGCATAAAGCCATGGAGAACCAAAACAAAATAAAGCGACAAAAGCGGCTTTAATGGTGTTAATCATAATTAAATCCTTTTAATTTATAGGCTTAAATGTTTCTGGCGCAATCGCTTTATGGCCACTTAAAGGCTTGCC
>JAYRHO010000016.1:0-2134 GCA_041907245.1 Saccharospirillaceae bacterium | reverse complement strand
CCATGACGGTCGAATAATAAAAAACGTCCGTTCTTGTCTAGGGGTAGTGACATTATGCGTAAGGAAATAAACCTCGCTCTGAAGCTCACTTTGGGTTTTGGGTTGATCATTGTTGTTTTGGTTTTAAGTTTGATATTTGCGCTCAACCGTACCAGCGCTATTAACTCACTGATTGAAAAAATGGTGTAGGAAGATTGGCGTAAAGCCGAGCTGGCCAATGCCTCGGCGCAGCGCATGAACATGATTGCGCGTGAAAGTTTTGCGCTGTTTTTTGTCAAAGATATCGACGCCTCGATTGCTTACATTGATGGCCAGCGCCTTGCCATCAACTCCGCCATGCAAGAGCTAAAAAGCCTGGTGAAACTGGAGCAGGGGAAGGTCATTTTAAATCGCATAGAGGCGGCGCGCCTGCCTTATATTCAAGCCTATCAAGACGCCAGCCAAGCCTTGAAACAAGGCCAGCGTGAAGAAGCCATTTTGATTATGCAAAGCCGCGCTATGCCTGCTTTGGCCGAGCTTTTGCCCGTGGTGCAGGAGATGGTGGATTTTCAAGGCGAGGTGGTGAAGCAAAGCGGCATGAACGCCTTGGATTACTATCAAAATGCAAGGCGTAATTTAATCGTGGTGATGATTTTGGCCGTGCTGGTTGCGGGTGCTTTGGCCTTTTGGATAGTGCGCTCGGTGACTAAGCCCTTAGGCGGCGAGCCGCATCATGTCAAAGCGGCGGTCGAGCGCATTGCCGACGGCGATTTATGCGGTGATCTGCGTTTAAAAAATAACGACTCGCAAAGCTTGATGGCGGCGATGGCGCGCATGCAGCAAAGCCTAAAGGACATGCTTAAGGAGCTGTCTGAGCATGCGCACGGCGTGGCAGGTGCGGCGTTGCAGCTGTCTGCGGCCTCCAAGCAAATCAGCGCCGCCTCGGCCATGCAAAACGAAGCCAGCAGCTCCATGGCGGTGGCCATAGAAGAAATGAGCGTGAATATCGATCAGGTTTCAGGCAGCGCAGGCCAAACCCTAAGCATCAGCGATGAAACAGGGCGTTTATCCAGCCAAGGCGCGCAAGCCTTTGATAAAACCGTGGAGAATATGCAGCTGATTGCGCAAAGCGTGCAGCAGGCGGCAAGCAATCTCAACGAAGTAAACACCCACACCCAAGAAATCAGCGGCATAGTCGAGCTTATCAGCAACATTGCCGCGCAAACCAACCTGCTGGCACTCAATGCCGCCATCGAAGCCGCGCGGGCGGGCGAGGCGGGGCGCGGCTTTGCCGTGGTGGCCGATGAAGTACGGCATTTGGCCGAGCGCACCTCCAAAGCCACCGTCGAAATTACCGCTATGATAGCTAACGCCCTAGAGAGCGCTCAGGGTGCGGACAGTGCCATGCAAGCGGTCGAGACTCGGGTGGCAACAGGTTTAGGTTTAACTGAGCAAGCGCGAGAAGCGATGACGCGCATTGGTCAGGGAACCGCGCAGGTGTTGGCGTCGATGAATGAAATCTCAGGTGCGCTGCACGAGCAAAACACTGCCAGCAACGAAATTTCTTCACGCATCGATACCATTGCTAAAATGTCCGAGGAAAACCATATGGCCATCAATGAAGTGATGCACACCGCCGAGCACTTAGAACAGCTAGCGGGTCAAACTTTGGCTCAGGTTCGTCAATTCCGCATATAGGGTTGTTATGTCGATTCGCAGTTTTTTCTTTGCACTGATTTCGGTTTTAAGCCTGCTGCTGGCGGTCATTGGCTTTTGGCAGATTCAGGATCAACAGGCCAAGGCCGAAGCGGTGGAATGGTTACAGCAAAGCAATCATTTAATGAGCAGCATTCAGCGCGCCAGCGCCGAGCTGGCCATTGAGCGTGGCCTAACCGCCAGCCTTCTGGCCGAAAAACAAAGCCCGCGCCCCGATGCCGCCAAAGTGCATCACTTGTGGCTTAAAGTGCAGGCTCAGCAGGACATCAGTAATCAGCGCTTGGCCGAGGTGCAGTACTGGTTTGATGGCATGTTGGCGCTGCGCAGTAACCACCCGCTGGCACAGTATCAAGAGCGTTTTGACCAGCTGCAAGAATACCTAGCGACGCGCCGCCAAGCGGTGGCGGTGGTGGTGCAAACAGGGCGCACGGCCTTGGAT
>JAYRHO010000015.1:0-1782 GCA_041907245.1 Saccharospirillaceae bacterium | reverse complement strand
TGAGCAACGAAGGTCGTTTGCTGGTTTTTCCTGCGGCTGACTTGCCACAAATGAGCAAAGGCAAGGGCAATAAAATGCTCGCCATTGCCGCTGAGCGCGCCGAAAAAGGTGAAGAATTTATGGTTGCCGCCATTGCCTTTACACGCGAAGAAACCCTAGTGATTTACAGCGGCAAACGCACACTAACATTAAAATTCAGCGATTTAGAACATTACTTTGGTGAACGTGGCCGTCGTGGTAATAAACTTCCACGCGGCTTCCAAAATGTCGATAACATCCGCTTGGGCAATGCCTAATACGCACAGGAGATAAGCATGTCTGAAGATACTATTTTTGGAAAAATCGCGCGCGGTGAAGCACCCGCAAAAATCGTTTACGAAGATGAGCACTGCCTTGCTTTTCGCGATTTATTTCCCGCCGCACCCATGCACATTTTATTAATTCCACGCAAAGCCATTGCGCGCCTGTGCGATGCCACCGCAGCGGATCAAAATCTTTTGGGGCATATGATGCTGGTCGCCCCCAAGATTGCCGCACAAGAAGGCTTGGGCGAAAAATTTCGTTTGGTGGTGAATAACGGCGCGGAAGCAGGTCAAAGCGTATTTCATTTGCACCTGCATATTATTGGTGGCCGTTCTTTAAGCTGGCCTCCTGGTTAATTTTTTACCACCTAGCAGTAAAACAGGAATTATGAAGTTTTCCGCTATTGAGGCACGGCTGCACGACAAGCGCGTGCTGCACGTCGATTTTTGGCAAATTCTTGCAGGCCAATACTGGGCCATCACAGGCACCAACGGCAGTGGCAAAACCGCACTGTCTTTATTGCCTGCGCAAGAGCTTATTTTAAGTCATGGCGAAGCCGAGGATTTACCCGCAAGCGTGGCTTACGTTTCTTTAGAAGCGCAAGCCAAACAAATTGCCCGTGAGCGCCAAGAAGACGAAAGTGACATTTTAAATGAAGCGGATAAAGGAACGTTAATTAAGGATTTTTTAGCACCTTTAGAAAATCTCGAACCTTGGTTAACTCAATTACAAATTCGCCCCTTGCTAGAGCAAGGTTTCCGCTCGCTATCTACCGGCGAAAGCCGCAAAGTTTTGCTGCTCAAAGCGCTGCAACAACAGAGTGATTTATTAATTTTGGATGCGCCCTTTGAGGGTTTGGATGCCGCCAGTCGCACCACGGTTTATAAACTGTTGGACGATCTATATCAGCAGCAACAACCGATATTATGGGTATGCAACCGTTTGGATGAGTTACCCGAATGGATCACTCATATTGCTTTTATGCACGATGCCATTCTCTTGGCTCAGGGCGAAAAAAACACCGTATTAAATTTACCCGAAGTGCAGGGCTTATTGCATTTTGATGGCGACTTACCTGTATTTCCACCTGCGCCCTACCCGCGTTATCAGTGCGCACCGAACACGCCACTTATTCGGTTAAATTCCGGTAAAATCCAATACGAAGAGCGCGTGTTATTTGAGAGTTTAAATTGGCAAGTGCAGCAAGGTGAGCACTGGGCTATTTTAGGCCCCAATGGCTGCGGTAAAACCAGTTTATTGCAGCTGATTACGGGCGATAATCCGCAATGCTACAGCAACGATTTATTTTTATTCGGCATGCAGCGCGGCAAGGGCGAAAGTATTTGGGATATTAAAAAGCACATTGGTTTAGTGTCTTCTTCTTTACAGTGGGAATACCGCGCCAGCACCAATGTACTCACTACGGTTATTTCTGGGCTGTATGACAGTATTGGTTTATATCAGGCCAGTGGCGACGAC
>JAYRHO010000014.1:0-7586 GCA_041907245.1 Saccharospirillaceae bacterium | reverse complement strand
GGAACTGAACAATGCCCTCCAGCAATAATATTCTGGGCATAGGGCGGCTGACAGGCCGCCTATTCGCCGCCTTTGCATTGGGCACAACTCTGGGCTTTGCCGTTTTTTATTGGTTTGCTCAACATGCTTTTGATTTCGGTGTGCTTATTATGGATTTTATTGCCGTAATCCAAGCCCTGCTTCCTTTATCAGTTTTAGTTATAGGTTTTATTTTTTATTATCTGCAAAGCGAACACCCAAAAATAAGCAATGTGTATTGTTGGCTGTTTAGCGGCGGCTGGCTACTAGCGATCGTGTTGATAATAACGTTATATCCCGGATATGATCGCTATATCAATCCACCGAAAATTGTGCAGCAGCAAGCTCAAGTATTGGAGCAACAGTTAGCTGAATATCCCATATTATGGGAGGTGGGCATGGATAACCCCAGAAAGGAGGTACGCTTCGAACTAAAGCCGAAGACCAAAGGCATAGGTTACATGCCTCACTCTCCTGCGCCGTGGGAGATGCATTGGAGTGTGTATTACAAAGATGGCAGCGATGTATCTGTGGTCTTCTATTTAAATGGTGTAGAGCCTGCGCGTTTGCATTCAGCAAGATTTTCTTATTCCAACACTGGTGCTTGGTGGCAAATGCCTACTATGGATATATCTGATTCGAAGCACTTGAATAACAAATCGCTTTTAAATCTGCCTTGGGCTTGGGCATTGGCTAGGCCAAATCAACCGCCATCAACTGTTGCATTATCAATAAAAGACAGTAAAGAGACTGAAGTGATGGTGATCTATTCTGAGGGTATTAAGTTTCGTTGGAAGAGAACCTCATTCACATACTCTACGCTAGACACCCTTACTGTCGAACATCAGAATATGAAATCACCCTGCCGCGAAGACTGGGCGCGGATAAATATTTGCCTACCGCTTAAACCAACCCAAGCTGTACCACCCGGGCTGGTGTTAATTCCGAATTAGCCGCCCAGTCGAGCGAAAACGTAGCCGCGCCAAACAACAGTCCAACACGAATAGCAGCGCCTTGAGGCGCATCAAGAAATAACGAGGTAAAGCCTATTAAGCCGTTAGCGGCGCTTGGCCGCTTAGGGCTTTTTCTGGGATAATGCCGCGATTTTTCTCAAGCTGGGATAAAAAGATGACCGAGTTTTTGCTGATTTTGGTCAGCACTGTGTTGGTGAACAACTTCGTTTTGGTGCAGTTTTTAGGCCTGTGCCCTTTTATGGGTGTATCCAACAAATTGGAAACGGCCATCGGCATGGGAGCGGCCACCACTTTTGTGCTGACGCTGGCCTCTGTTTGCAGTTATTTGGTTTACACCTACCTGCTTTTGCCCTTCGATTTGGCCTATTTAAAAACCATCAGTTTCATCATGGTCATTGCCGTGGTGGTGGGCTTTACCGAGCTGGTTATCCGTAAAACCAGCCCTCTTTTGTACCGTGTGCTGGGTATCTTTTTGCCGCTTATTACCGTGAACTGCGCGGTGCTGGGCGTAGCGCTTTTAAACGTCAAACGCAATCACAGCTTTGCCGAATCGGTTTTTTATGGCTTTGGTGCGGCGGCAGGTTTTTCTTTGGTGATGGTGCTCTTTGCCGCCATGCGCGAGCGCATTGCCATTGCCGATATTCCCAAACCCTTTCAAGGCGCATCCATTGCCATGCTCAGTGCGGGGCTGATGGCGCTGGCTTTTATGGGCTTTACTGGCTTAGTCAGCATTTGAGGCCGCTATGTTAACTGTCTTGGCTTATATCCTTCTTGCGGCTTTGCCTTTGGCGCTTTTGGCCTTTTTTTCTGGCAGCTTGCTGGGTTTTGCTGCCGAAAAGTTCAAGGTCGAAGGCAACCCTATTGCTGACCAAGTCAATAATTTGCTACCTCAAACTCAGTGTGGCCAGTGCGGCTTCCCAGGCTGCAAGCCTTACGCCGAGGCCATTGCCAATGGAGAGAAAATCAACCGCTGCCCGCCTGGTGGACAAAGTACCATCGACGCTATCGCCAATTTACTGGGCGTGGAGCCCGAGCCCTTGGACGCCGAACACGGCGTTGAAAAGGCCGTACCTATGGTGGCCTACATTCGCGAAGACGAATGCATCGGCTGCACCAAGTGCATTCAAGCCTGCCCTGTGGACGCCATTTTGGGTGCGGCCAAACAGATGCACACCGTTATCAGCAGCGAATGCACAGGCTGCGACCTGTGCGTGGAGCCATGCCCTGTGGATTGCATCGAAATGCGCCCCGTGGAAACCACCACCAGCACTTGGATATGGCAGCCACCAGCAAGTACCACTTTGATTGCCAGCGATAAGGACAAGCCTAATGCAGCCCATTAAGTTACATACTTTCCACGGTGGCATTCACCCTAGCGAAAACAAAACCCAGTCCAACCAAACGCCCATTCAAGCGCTGAGCCTACCGCCTGTGCTGGTTCTACCCTTGCGCCAGCACAGCGGCAGCCCTGCCCGCCCTTGTGTGGCCGTGGGTGAGCTTGTGCTAAAAGGCCAAGTGGTTGCCCGCGCACAGGGCGCACGTTCGCTCAATGTTCACGCGCCCACCTCTGGGCGCATCAGCCAGATTGCTCCTATGCCCATCGCGCACAGCTCAGGGTTGTCTGAACTGTGCATTGAGCTTATTCCCGACGGCCAAGAGCAATGGTTTGAGCACACTGGCCTTTTCGACAAACTGGGTATCACTGCGCCAGAGCAGCTGCCTGCGACGGCTTTGGTCGAAGCCATTGCCGAGGCGGGTATTGCAGGCTTAGGCGGGGCGGGTTTTCCAACGCATTTAAAGCTTCAACCTGCGCAAACGCCCAAGCTGCTTATCATTAATGCCGCTGAATGTGAGCCTTACATTACCGCCGACGACCGTCTGATGCGCGAGCGCGCTGACGAGGTGATCTTGGGTACGATGCTGCTGATGCAGGCCAGCGGTGCACCCCAGTGTTTGATTGGCATCGAAGACAACAAGAGCGAAGCCATCTCCGCCTTGCAAGCGCAAATCACCCAGCAAGGCTTAGGCGCACGCATGCAGCTGGTGGTGATTCCAACGCTTTACCCCTCTGGCGGGGAAAAGCAGCTGATTAAAATCCTTACTGGCCAAGAAGTGCCCTCAGGCGGTATTCCCGCCCAGCTGGGTATTCTTTGCCAAAACGCGGGTACCGCCGCCGCTGTCTATCGCGCGATTTATTTGGGCGAGCCGTTAATTTCCCGTATTAGCACAGTTACAGGCGCGGCCATCGCCAAGCCTGGCAACTACGAGGTGTTGATCGGCACCCCCGTGCCCTTTGTGCTAGAACAAACAGGCTATCGCGCACAGCAGCCAGAGCGCGTTATCAGTGGAGGCCCGTTGATGGGTTTTACCCTGCCCAACCTGAATGTGCCCATGACCAAAACCAGCAATTGCCTGCTCGCTCCCAGCGCCCAAGAGCTGCCCTTGCCCGAGCTGGCCATGGCCTGCATTCGCTGCGGCCAGTGCGTGGATGCCTGCCCGCAAGAGCTGTTGCCGCAACAGCTGTACTGGTTTGCCAAAGGCGAAGAATACGCCAAGGCCGAGCAGCACAATTTATTCGATTGCATCGAATGCGGCGCTTGCTCTTACGTTTGCCCAAGTCAGATTCCGCTGGTGCAGTATTACCGCCACAGCAAGGGCGAGATTTTGGCCGAACGTGCCGCCACACAAAAATCCGAACAAGCGCGCCTGCGTTTTGAAAATCGCAACGCGCGCCACGAACGCTTAGAGGCCGAAAAAGAAGCGCAGCGTAAAGCCCGCGCCGAAGCGGCGGCCTTGGCTAAAGCCGAGCGCGAAGCCTGCGAAGCTCAGGCTCAAGCCAGTGCCTCCGAGGTCGCTGCCGCCGCGACCAATACCGATGCCTGTGCCAACATCAGCGCCGATGCCAGTGCCAATATAAGCGCCGAGCTTGAGCGCAAAATTTTGGCACAAGCCGATCGTGTGCAAAAAATGCAGGAGCGCATCGACCTCGCCCGCCAAGGGCAGCTCGATACCGTCGCGACACTGGAGCAAGCGCTACAGAAACAACAAGAAAAACTGGCGCAGCTCAACGCTGAACTGGCCGCATTACAGGCAGGTGCATAATGGCCTTGATTACCCTTTCCTCCCCTCATACTCACGGCGGCAATAAAACCCAAAGTTTTATGCTCAAGGTGATTTTGGCCACCCTACCAGGCCTTGCGCTGCAAACGGTCTTTTTTGGCTACGGCAACCTCATCAACACGCTGCTGGCCGTGGTTTTTTGCCTGAGCTTAGAAGCCACGGTGTTGTGGCTGCGCCGCCGCCCTGTGCGTTTTTTCCTGAAAGACAATTCGGCCTTGCTTACCGCTGTACTGCTTGGCGTGGCGCTTCCGCCCTTTACGCCCTACTGGGTGACCCTAGTGGCCTGTATTTTTGCCATTGTCATCGCCAAGCAGCTTTACGGCGGCCTTGGGCAAAACCCCTTCAACCCCGCCATGGTCGGTTACGCCTTGGTGCTGGTGTCCTTTCCTGTGCAAATGAGCACCACCTGGGCGCTGTCCACTCAGGTGACAGGCCAAGGCACGCTGCCACTTCTTGATACCTTGCAGGTGATCTTTGCAGGCCTGCCTGTGGCCGATGGCTATTCAGGAGCGACCGCTCTGGATGCTTACAAGCACCTCATTGGCAGCGCCACCGCCGATCTGATTCGCCAAAACGCCAGTTTTAACGGTTTCAACGGCAGCGCCATTTGGGTCAACCTCGCCTTTTTAGCAGGCGGCCTGTATTTGCTCTGGGCGCGCATCATCAGCTGGCACATTCCTGTGGCCATGCTTGGCGCGTTAAGCCTGTGTTCGCTGGTATTAGGCTTTGACGAAGACCTCTTTACCCCGCTTAGCCTGCATTTATTGAGCGGCGCGACCATGCTCGGGGCGTTTTTTATCGCCACCGACCCCGTCACCGCCTCGACCACGCCACGCGGCAAGCTTATTTACGGCGCAGGCATTGGTATTTTGCTGTATGTCATTCGCACTTGGGGCACTTACCCCGATGCCGTAGCCTTTGCCGTACTCTTGATGAACTTTGCGGCCTCTTTTATCGATGCCTTTACCCAACCCAAAAGCTATGGCCACAGCAAAGCCAAGCGCGGTTTACCTCCTAAGGCCTAACTATGCAGACGCTTCTTTCTTCTATTTTTCGCAATGCCATCGCCCTTGGGCTGTTTGCTTTGGTTACCGCAGGCGTGGTGATCATTACGGCGCAAGCCACGGGTGAGAAAATCGACCACAACGTGCGTTTGGCCAAAGCCAAAGCGCTGAACGAAATCGTGCCCGTTGGCAGCTACGACAACGATATTTTGGCCAGTACGCTAAGCCTTGCCTCCTTTAATACCGAGCTGCTTGGCCCTATCAAAGCGCAAGACCAAGCCTTGGTCGTAGGGCGCAACAAGGAAGTGGACACCGTGCTTTTGCCCGTGGTTGCCCCCGATGGCTACACCCAAGAAATCCGCCTTTTGGTCGGCATTCATAAAGATGGCCGCATCGCAGGTGTGCGCATTACCGAACACCGCGAAACCCCAGGCCTTGGCGATAAGGTCGATATTAAAAAATCCAACTGGGTACAAGGCTTTGTCGGTAAATCTCTAGCCAGCCCCACCGCTGAAAAATGGAAAGTGCAAAAAGACGGCGGCGAGTTTGACCAGTTCACGGGCGCAACCATTACCCCGCGCGCGGTGGTGCTGGCCGTTAGCCGCGCTTTAGTATTCTTTGAGCAAAACCGCGCACAGCTATTGGATGCCCGCGCCCTGAAGGAGGCACGCTGATGGCCGACTACAAACAACTGGCCAAACAAGGCCTCTGGGATAACAACCCCGCACTGGTGCAGCTTTTGGGGCTGTGCCCGCTTTTGGCGGTGTCGGGGTCGGTGGTCAATGCCCTAGGCTTAGGGCTTGCCACGCTCTTGGTGCTTATGGGAACCAACAGCGCCGTGTCCTTGCTGCGCAAACAAGTGCCCGAAGCGGTGCGCCTGCCTGCTTTCGTGGTCATCATTGCCTCTTTTGTGACCGTGGCCGAGCTGATTATGCAGGCCTACACCTACGAGCTGTACGAAGTGCTCGGGATTTTTATTCCTTTAATCGTAACCAACTGCATCGTACTGGGGCGTGCCGATGCCTTTGCCGCCAAAAACTCTGTGTTGCCGTCTTTGTTTGATGCACTGATGATGGGGCTGGGTTTTACCACCGTGCTGGTACTCTTGGGCGCGATACGCGAAGCGCTGGGGCAAGGCGTGCTCTTTGCCAATATGGATTTGCTCTTTGGCCCTGTTGCCGCAAGCTGGAAAATCACCCTAGTGCAAGACTACCCCAACTTCCTTTTTGCCATCCTGCCACCTGGGGCTTTTATGGCGATGGGGCTGCTTATCGCCTTGAAAAACACCCTAGACTCTTGGCTGAAAGCGCGTGCCGATCGCCACAAGGCGCCCGTGACCGCAGGCAGCAAGCGCGTGCGCGTTACCAGCGAAAAGGCTTAGCCTTTATTAAAAAGCAGCGTGGGCTTAAAGCCCGCGCTGCCATTCTTGCCGAAGCGCAATACGCCCTGACATAGCTTCATCCAACTGCTTGAGCAGCAGTGTTTTATCCTGCCCCAACGTGCCTTTAAGCGGTAAATAGTTCGAGGCATGGTCACTGCGAAAAACCGTGTTACGCAGCTCCAGATTCTCGATCAACAAACGCAGCTCTTGAAACAACTCCAGCTGATTGGGCAGCTGATAATTCCCATTAAAACCCGCACGCACGCGCGCATCGCCTAAGGGATAGCTCACCACTAAGGTGGATAGAAAATCAGGTTGTGCCGCGTTCATCAGCCGTGCCGACTCCAGCGCATGTTGGCGGCTGTAAGCCACACCACCCATACCGTTTAAAATCATTACCGAGGTTTTAATGCCCGCTTGCGCGCATTTTTGCAGGCACGAAAGCGTACTAGCGAAAGTCTCGCCTTTATTGATAAAGCCCAGCACCTCATCGTCACCACTTTCCGCGCCGACATAGACAATGCCCAGCCCCAGCTCTTGCAAGGCTTTCAGCTCTTGCACGCTTTTATTAGCAACATTGCGCGGCAAACAATAAGCACCCACGCGCTTCACCCAAGGCAGATAGGCTTTAATCAGCTCGAGAATGCGCGTTAGGCGGCGCACCGACAGCGTCATAGCATCGCCATCGGCCAAAAAGACCTTATCGAAGCGCGCGCCAAAACTTTGCGCTTTCTTCAGCTCTTCCAACAAATAGCTTTCTTCTCTTGGGCGAAACTTCTTTTGCTCCTGCGTGTACATATCGCAAAAAGTGCAGCCATTCCAAGAGCAGCCGTTGGTAACTTGCAGGATAAAAGACCGCGCTTCACTGGGCGGGCGAAATACGGGCTCGATGTAATTCAGCATGACTTAGGCTTTTTTCACAAAGCAGGATTTCAGCATCATTTTTTGGCCATTCACTTTGCAGTCGATATCGTGATCGCCTTCAACCAAGCGAATGCCCGTTACTTTAGTGCCGACCTTAATCACCATCGAGCTGCCCTTCACTTTTAAGTCTTTAATCAGCGTCACGCTGTCGCCGTCTTGCAAAAG
>JAYRHO010000013.1:0-2250 GCA_041907245.1 Saccharospirillaceae bacterium | reverse complement strand
TTCAAGTTGTTGTTTAAGTAAGATGCAGTTGTCGTCATCGCGATCCAGCAAAACAACAATAGCGCAGCTTGGCGGCAACCAGCTTTGGTAGCCACTTAGGCGCGAAGGCAGCTGTTTCAGTAAGTCATCTTTGCACTGAAAGCGGATAATTTGGAACTCAATAGCGCCCAACATTTTCGGCAACAGCAGTTCTAATGCAGCCTCCATGGATGGCTCTTCCACCATCACAATTAGCTTTTCCAGCATCAGCCGCCCTTTTTCTTAGGGGCGCGAGGCGCACCTTGGTTGATTAATGGGTCGCCAAAGCCAAAGTGGCCTTCCATCCACAAATGCCCAAGCGATGCACCAGCACGAATAAATTCTTTAATGCCCTGAATATCGCAAGCACGAACCACTTGAGTAAAACCCTGATCATCGCGATACAACACGCGTACCTCTTCAGCGCGCATAGCGTTGAGCAAGAATGGCGAATGGCTGGTAATTAACAGTTGCGAGCATTCCGATGCAGCCCGGCATTCTTCGGCCAGCTCAGGCAATAAGCGCGGATGCAGAAAATTTTCAGGCTCTTCGATACCGATAAATCGAGGCGGCTCTGGGTCATACAGCACTGTTAAATACGCAAGCATTTTCATGGTGCCGTCAGACGCAAACTTCGACAGAACCGGCTGCTCAAAAGGCGCATCTTTAATTTGCAGCAATAAGCGGCCATCCGGCATGGGCTCCGCCTCGACCCTTTCCAAGCGGGGAATACGCTGCCGCAATACTGAAAAAATGTGCTCCAAACGATCTGGATGCTGCTCTTTCAGATATTGAATGACATTAGGTAGATTCTCGCCCCCTTTGCTTAGCCGCTCTTGAGGCCCAGCTTCTGGCTGATTACGTGTTTGGTCAATCGACAAATACGATACGTACCAATCGGTGATGAATTCACGCAAAGCCGCCACGCGTGGGTGCTCAGTAAACTGCCCTAAGGTATTGACCGCAATCAAATCGGGCGAACGCAAATTGGTTTCTACTCGCACATCGTCCGAATCGGGCGCATCACCGCTCGCTGCTCGGCCAATGCCCTTACGAAATTCGATAAAGCGAAACGGCTTACCTCTGCTGCCCCGACGCCACTCTAACCATTCCTCCACGACTTCAGGGCCTTTCGCGCCTTCGTCAATCGCCAAATGGTAGGTAATGATGGGCGTACCAGGCTGCTCGCGGTACTTCAACTCAAACACAATAGGGCCAGTCGCCCCACGTGTTTTCAGCTCTTTGCCTCGGCCACGTCTATCCCACGCATGGCGTAAGCCAAACTGAAAACACTCCGCCAAAAAATTGAATACATCAAAAATGGTAGATTTGCCACTGCCATTCGGGCCAAGCAAGACCGTCATCGGCGTGAGGTTGTTGAGCTCAACTTTACGCAGCGCCCGGTAGTTCTCGACTTTCAGCGACTCAATGCGTGGAATCCCCGCCATGGCATTTTCGTTTTGCTTATTCATCCGAATCTCCTAACGTCTTCTTGCTACGTGTTTTCTTCGGTGCCGCCTCCGGCTCCACGTACAGATCTTCCAGCCCATGCGCTATGGCGAGGGATTTGTCGGTCTTGCACTTCTCACGCACGCGCTCTGGCCGGTAGGCCATGGCAAGGTGCGCCCAGTCGTAGTCGCCTTTTTCCAGTTTGGCCCAGGTATCTTTCAATACCTTTTGCCAGGGCTTGTGGCGGAACAGCGGCCAGAGCGGCGCGGCGGTGATTTGCACGCCGTCGTCGTGGTTTGGCTGGTAGGTGGGTGCGATCTTGAGCAAGGTGTCGCGCAGGTCGGTGAGCTCTTGCTCAAAGGTTTGTAGTATTTCGTACAGCTTTTCCTCATCGCGAGAACGGCCGCTCCCCTTCATGCGCAACTCTGCGCACTCACGGCTGACTTGTGTCAGTTTGCCGTTGGGGCCATCGAGGAAATCGTTCACCGCTGTGAACAGCGTCTGATTATTCAAGGATGGGTAATAGACCCAGAGCGTGTAACTGCCAGACGCTGTGGACAGCGGCCAGTAGATAGGCGCTTTGCGGCGGCTCTTGGAATAGCGCTGCAGGTGGAAGGGAAAGAAGTCGCGCTGCAGCCAGCGGCGCACATCATCCGGAACGGTTACGTCGACACGAGCAAGAACCTCCTCAGTCAGACGCGCTAGGTCGTACGGATGGCCTGGGTCGTCCACCAGGATGCCGGCGTGGGTGTGAAATGGCATCGCGCCATCGGGCAACATGCC
>JAYRHO010000012.1:0-1617 GCA_041907245.1 Saccharospirillaceae bacterium | reverse complement strand
TCGTCTTCAAAGCAGCGCACCACATGCGCGATGGCGTCGGTTTCACGGATGTTGGCCAGGAACTGATTGCCCAAGCCTTCGCCCTTGGACGCCCCTGCAACCAAACCTGCAATATCGACAAACTCCATGCTGGTGGGCACAACGCGCTCGGGTTTGACGATTTCGGCTAACGCATCCAAGCGTGGGTCGGGCATGGGCACGACGCCTGAGTTGGGTTCGATGGTGCAGAAGGGGAAGTTTTCTGCGGCGATGCCCGATTGCGTTAAAGCGTTAAAGAGGGTGGATTTGCCGACGTTGGGTAGGCCAACGATGCCGCATTTAAAGCCCATAGTAATTCCTGCTCGTTCAAGTGAAAGTTCAAAATGGCGCGCATTCTAGCACAGAGAAGGCGCGGGTGGGCGCTTAGCCTTTAAAGCTGTGCAGGCGGTTCATGGCCTTTTCCGCCTCGCCACCGATGTAGCTAGGCAGCACGGCTAACGCCTCGGCGATGGCGGCCTCGATAAGCTTTTGCTCGTGGGCGCTGGGTTTGCCTAAGACATGGCCTGTGACCAAGGTTTTATCGCCTGGGTGGCCGATGCCGATGCGCAAGCGGTGAAAGCCTTGCTGGTTGCCCAGCTTGCTGATGATGTCGCGCAGGCCGTTTTGCCCGCCGTGGCCACCGCCGGTTTTAAATTTGGCGACGCCCGGTGGTAAATCCAGCTCGTCGTGCGCCACTAAAATTTCATCGGGCTGAATTTTAAAGAAATTGGCCAAAGCACCAACAGCTTGCCCGCTTAGGTTCATAAAGGTGGTCGGCAGCAGCAAGTACACTTCTTGCCCTGCAATTTTGCCTTTGCCCACTAGGCCTGAGTATTTGCTCTCTGGAGATAGGCGAATGCCTTCGCTGTCGGCCAGTGCCTGCACCGCCCAGCTGCCTGCGTTGTGGCGGGTGTATTGATACTGAGCGCCTGGGTTGTTTAAGCCCACAATGAGTTTGATTTTTGTGCTCATTTTTCTACTCCGAAGCAATAAAAAAAGCGGGCAAGCCCGCTTTTTGGTGGTACAGAACAGCGTAAGGTCGCTTATTATTCGCCTTTGATAGCAATAACAGAGACAACGGCGTCGTTCTTTTCGGCGGTGACGCCGTGAGCCAAGTCAACCAGCTCTACGCCAGCAGGCAGAACGAGGTCGGTCAGGTACAGAGACTTGCCGATTTCAAGGTTGGCAACGTCGACGTTGATGCGCTCAGGCAGAGAAGCAGCGGTGCAGAACACGTCTACGCTGGCCAAGTGACGAGACAGCTTGCCGCCGCCTACTTTCACGCCTACGCAGCTGTCTTCGTTAAGGAAGTGCAGAGGGATGTGCGCTTTGATTTTGGAAGTTTTGCTTACGCGCAGGAAGTCAGCGTGCCAGATCAAGGCTTTGGCTGGGTGACGTTGCAGCGCTTGCAGAACGACTTGTTCGTCTTTGCCGTCGATTTTCAAGGTGATGATGCTGTTGTAGAAGGCTTCGCTTTCTAAGGCTTTGTTCAGCTCGTTGGCTTTCAAAGTGATAGAAACAGGCTTGCGATCGTTGGCACCGGCTTTACCGCCGTACACGATGGCAGGCACGCCATTTTCGCGACGCAGGCGGCGGCTC
>JAYRHO010000011.1:0-3757 GCA_041907245.1 Saccharospirillaceae bacterium | reverse complement strand
TCAAAAAGGCGCAACCGCGCTCTTTGGTAGCGACAAGCTCAGCATCGAGCAGCGCAACCTAGCCGACAGCCTACTGCGCGCCGTTGGCATTACGCTTTGGGTGAAAAGCGATGCCGAAATTGATGCCGTTACCGCCCTATCTGGCAGCGGCCCTGCGTACTTTTTCTTATTGATGGAAGCCATGATTGCCGCAGGTAAAGAGCTGGGCTTAGGCGAAGACAGCGCCACCACGCTCACGCTGCAAACCGCCGCAGGCGCGGCACAGATGGCGCTCGATGCCGATGTCGCCGTGGCCGAATTGCGCCGCCGCGTCACCTCGCCAGGTGGCACGACCGAGCGCGCCTTACAACATTTTGAACATGCCGAGTTTCGTGCCATCGTCAGCGAGGCGTTGCAAGCCGCCTGCACGCGCGCGCAAGAACTTAGCCAACAGTTAGCCCGTTAAGTGTTTATCACGGAGATTCTATGAGCCCTTTTGCCAACGCCGCCATGCTCTTGGTTAATACCATTGGCAGTTTTGTTTTATTGATTATCTTGCTGCGCTTTTTATTGCAGCTGGTGCGTGCCGATTTCTACAACCCCATTTCCCAGTTTATTGTCAAAGCCACCAACCCTATTTTGATGCCGTTACGCCGAATTATGCCCAGTGTCGGCAGCTTGGACATTGCGTCATTATTACTGCTGTACGCCGCCGAAGTGCTGCTCATTGCCGCAATTTTCTGGGTCAGCGGCAGCAGCTTTATTCCTTGGGCCAGCCTGTTTATTTGGGCGCCTGTCGCTATTTTCTCGCTGATTTTAAATCTGTATTTCTGGGGGCTGATTTTAGTCGTTATCGCCTCATGGATTGCCCCCAACTCGTACAACCCTGCACTGATTTTAGTCAATCAACTCATCGAGCCCATGATGCGCCCTGTGCGTAGAATCCTGCCCAATATGGGTGGTTTGGATTTTTCACCCTTGGTGGCCTTTTTGATTATTCAATTAACCGAGATCTTAATTCTTGGCCCCATAGTCAATGCGCTCGGCATTCCACGCGGCATTGTTCTGGGTTTGTAATTCCGCAAAATTCTGCCCAATAAAGCGCCGCTGCCCAAGCGGCGTTGCATAAAACACCCCGTTATTTTTCCATTTATAAAAACTGGCATCCTTGCTGGCCTTGTCATAATTTCGTCATATTTTTGTTTTATCTTGCGCACGCTTTCCGTCTTTTACCTTAGGAATTTCGATGTATCCTTTTGCGCAAGCTCGCCTTCTCGTTTTATTTTTTCTGCTTAGCACCCATTACAGTTTCGCCACCAGCACCCCGCTTTTTAGCATTCATGGCTCCAACACCTTGGGCGCTGAATTAAACGCGCAATTATTAATGGGTTGGTTTAGCGAGCGCGGCTACACACAAATTCAGCGCCTGACCACGCAAGAAAATGAATATCGCATTCGCGCTTACGATAACCGCACCCAAAAGTGGCAAGAAGTGCAAGTCAGTGCTCACGGCAGTAGCACGGGTTTTACGCACTTAATTGAAAAAACAGGTGATATTGCCGCTTCTTCGCGCCCGATTAAAAGCGCCGAAAAGCAAGAGCTCAGCGCTCAAGCGCCAATCCATGCTGCGGAATTTGAGCAGGTGGTCGCCATTGATGGCTTGGCCATTATTGTTCACCCGAATAATCCGTTAACCAAAATCAGCTTGGCGCAATTAAAAGCGATTTTTAGCGGCGAAATTACCCGCTGGGAGGACATTCAAGCAGGCGGGGGCGCGATTCATTTGTACGCGCGCGATGAACATTCTGGCACCTGGGACAGCTTCAACAGCATGATTTTAAATAACCGTCCCTTGGCGAGCGCACAACGCTTTGAATCCAACAGCGCGCTGGCTTTGGCGGTAAGCCAAGATACCAACGCCATCGGTTTCGTTGGTATGGCCGCCATTGGCAATAATAAAACTCTGGCGCTCTATGAAGGCCAGGCACAAGCGCTGCACCCCAACCCACTCAACGTGGCTACGGAGGATTATTTATTATCGCGCCGTTTGTTTATGTATTCCGTCAGCACCAAGCCCGCCGTAAAAGAGTTTTTACACTTTGTGCAAAGCCCAGCAGGGCAAAAAATCGTGGCCGAATCGGGCTATATTTCGCAACAAATTACGGCGGTCACGCCAAATATTGACCCGCTGCTGCCCAACCCCTTTAAAAACCTTACGCACAATGCACAGCGCCTAACGCTAAACTTTCGTTTTGTTGAGGGTAAGGTGGAGCTGGACAACAAAGGCAACCGTGATTTACAACGCCTCGTTGCTTATTTGCAGCAACATCCACAAATGCGCTTAGTGTTACTGGGTTTTGCCGACCCCAAAAGCTCGGATGACAACAGCAAGCTGCTTTCCAAGCTGCGCACTCGCCTTGTGTACAGCAAGCTAATGCGGCTCGGCATTCATCAGGCCGAGGTGGTCGGCTTGGGCGATGAAGTTTTAATTGCCGCCACCGAGGAGCTCGCAGGAAAAATTAAAAACCGCCGCGTCGAAGTCTGGGTACGGCCTTAGCCTACCCATTATTGGGCAGCCGCCCTGGCTTCTTTAGCGCAGACTTGTTACAGCGCAAGACTTTCTGCACTTAGGCGGCTAAAATGCCCGCCTATTTTAACTGCGTGCGGGACTCCACCATGAGCGAAGGAAAAACCACCCACTTTGGCTATCAAACCGTCAAGACCGAAGACAAGCAGGCGATGGTTGCCCATGTTTTCCACTCGGTAGCCAGCAAATACGACATCATGAACGACCTGATGTCTTTTGGTATTCACCGCTTATGGAAACGCATCACCATTGATATGTCGGGCGTGCGCCCTGGCAACCAAGTACTGGATCTGGCAGGCGGCACGGGCGACCTAACCCGTAAGTTCTCTAAAATCGTCGGTGCGCAGGGCAAGGTGGTGCTGGCCGATATCAACTCCTCCATGCTGGAAGTAGGCCGTGAGCGCCTAACCAATCAGGGCTACGTTGGCAATATCGAATACGTGCAAGCCAACGCCGAATGCCTGCCTTTTGCCGATAACAGCTTCGATGTCATTACCATCGCCTTTGGCTTGCGCAACGTCACCGACAAAGACGCGGCGCTGCGCTCGATGACGCGCTGCCTAAAACCCGGCGGTCGCTTGCTGGTCTTGGAATTCTCCAAACCCACCAACCCCTTGATGAGCAAAGCCTACGACCTCTATTCCTTTACCGCCTTGCCCTTGATGGGCAAGGTGGTCGCCAACGACTCCGAAAGCTACAAATACCTCGCCGAATCCATCCGCATGCACCCCGACCAAGAAACCCTCAAAGGCATGATGGAAAAAGCGGGCTTAGTGCGAGTGAGCTATCACAACCTCACCAGCGGCGTCGTGGCGCTGCACCGTGGAATCAAACCCTAATGCTCAACGCCCTCCCCCTAGAGATGCAGCAAGGCTTAGTGCTGCCCATTGAGCTCACGCTCAATGCGGTGCTTAAACAAGCCCCTGCCAGCCGCGCGGCACTGGGCAAATGGCAAGGTCGAGTGCTGGCTTTGCACCTAGGTAGCACCTCGGTTTTTGTGCGCATTCTCGACCAAAACCTCACGCTCAGCCTCGCCCAAGAAACCGAAGCCGACGCCGCACTGTCTGGGGACGTGCGTGACTTTATGCAGCTGGCTTTAGCCCACAACAAAGCCGACAGCCTGATCAACTCCCAGATCGACCTAAGCGGCGACAGCGAGTTTGCCATTGCCCTGACACGCATCGTGGACGG
>JAYRHO010000010.1:0-3532 GCA_041907245.1 Saccharospirillaceae bacterium | reverse complement strand
GAAAAAAAGTATTACGCCTAAAAGGCGGTGACCCCTTTATTTTTGGCCGAGGAGGGGAGGAAATTGAACACCTAGCCGAACAGGGCATTCCTTTTCAGGTGGTGCCAGGCATTACCGCCGCCAGTGGTTGCGCGGCTTATGCGGGCATTCCATTGACGCACCGCAACCATGCGCAAAGCGTGCGCTTTGTAACAGGGCACTTAAAGGACGACAGTTGCGATCTGCCTTGGCAGGAGCTGGTTCACCCCAATCAAACCCTAGCTATCTATATGGGCTTAAGCGGTTTGCCGCATATTTGTGCGCAGCTGATACAGCATGGTATGCCTGCTGATACCCCCATCGCTTTGGTGGAAAAAGGCACACTTCCAGAGCAAAAAGTACACGTAAAAACACTAAAAACCATGCCCGACTATGTGGCAAGCCATGCTATAAGCGCTCCGACTTTAACCATAGTGGGGTCGGTGGTGTCTTTATACGATCGGTTAAAATGGCGCTAACTGCACAAAAGTTTTTGAATACTGGCCGATAAACCCCACAAGTCTTAAAAATCGTCTACGCTTGACGTATTGCAGCTCTAAAGGTGGCCTATGTATTTTCTTAGCTCATTAAGCATTAAAACTAAAATTCTCTCCCTAACCATTATTGCGGTGATTGGTTTTGTAATCAGCTTGCTGATTAACTTCAATTTCAATACCGCCAACGCTGAACGGCTGCACAGCATTCAGCAAGTCTTCTTTCCTACGGTGCAAGAGTCCAAAGCCAATATCGTGCGTTTGTTGCGCATCGAAGAGCTGCTCTCTACGGCGGTCAGTACGGGCGAGATGGACTTTGTAAAAAATGCCGATAAACAGCGCCAAGACATCGACAAAGGCTTGCAGCAACTGAAAGCCTTCTGGCCTGAACGCAGCAGCGAAATTAGCCTTATTCAAGTGGATTTCTCTACCTATTTTGAAATGGCGAGAGAAGTCTCTGTCAGCATGGTTGAAGGCACCGCAGACATGGCGCTGGTTGAACATAAAATCAATCAGATGAACATGGCGCTGGAAAAAGCCAAAAAAGGCATGGAGGCCTACAGCCAATCCAGCCTTGATGCCTTTAACGACACAGTCACCAAATCCAATGAGGCCGCGAAAGAAGGCCAGTCGTTAATACTGATCGTGGCGCTGATCATTCTTGCGGTGATGATCGGTGCTTCTGTGGCCGTGGGCAGCTTAATTAACAGCTCGTTAATGAGCTTATTGAAATCGCTCAAGGGCATTGCTTCAGGTGACGGTGATCTTACTCAACGTATTGCCAAACTTTCGGACGATGAGATTGGCCAAGTGGTGGATTCCTTTAACCAGTTTATTGAAAAGCTGCATCACAATATCAGCGAGCTGGTGCACAACTCCGCACCGCTTTCTGCGGTTGCCCAGGATATGCGCAGCATGACCGCCAGCAGCAGTCATGTGGCCGAAGAACAAAACACGGCAACGGAAAAAGTGTCGCGCGTGGTGGACGACATGGTCATTAGTATGAGAGATGTGTCTTCTCATGCTGAAAGCGCCGCCTGTGCCGCCCAAAGTGCCGATGGCGTGGCCAAAGAAGGCAGTAAAATAGTGGCGGAAACAGTAAAAAGCATTAACTCTTTGGCGCAAGAAGTAGAAACAGCCAGTGAAGTCATTCGCAAATTAGAAGCCGACACCAAAGACGTTGGCAGTATTTTGGATGTGATTCGCGGCATTGCCGAGCAAACCAACCTACTTGCCTTAAACGCGGCCATTGAGGCGGCACGAGCAGGTGAGCAAGGCCGAGGCTTTGCGGTGGTGGCCGATGAAGTGCGCACCTTGGCTTCGCGCACTCAGGAATCCACCAAAGAAATTCAAACCGTTATCGAGCAGCTGCAACAAGCCGCGCGTTCAGCGGTTAAGGTAATGGATGACAGTAAAGACAAAGCCAGCAAAAGCGTGGCTCAGGCCGCCAAAACGGGCGAGAGCCTAACGCAAATCACCACGCAAGTGGAATCCATCAAGCACATGAACTCGCAAATCGCTTCGGCCACCAACCAGCAAGAGCAAGCGGCCAACAGCATTAAAGATAACGTGCTGGGCATCAAATCCACCGCAGAAGAAACCATGGCCAGTATTCATAAGGTCGATGCAGCCAGTAAATCACTCAATGACATTGCTCAAACTCTGCGCAAGGTTACGGGGCAATTTCGCGTTTAGAGGCAATTTTCTGGGCGTGGCAAGCCTGCAATTTTAGCGGCTAACTTTGCAGGGCTTTGTGGAAAGAGCTGCAACAAATACAGGCTGGTGGCTTTTTCGGCTCCCAGCCTTTCTTTTAAGTAGCGTGTTAGCGGGCGCATGGCAGGCGAAAGCTGATACTCCGTATAAAAATCCCGCAGAGCATAGATCACTTCAAAATGCGCATCGCTCAGTTCAATGCCTTCGCTTTGCGCCAGCTGGGCGGCAACCTGCTCGTTCCAAGCGTTTAAATCCTGTAAAAAACCGTCTTTATCCAGTGCCAACGTAGTCATAGCCAGCTCAAGGTATTTTTTGCGTTTAAGGTCAAATCAACCCACATGGCGTCGTCAATTCGCTGAATGCGTGCATGAGCTTGCGTTAATCCGCGCTCGGTAAGCTCTTTTTCGCGCACATAAACCTCATGCCAAGCCGCGAAGGTGGTCATGCTGTAAAGCGCATCGCCTAATAATAAAACCTTGTCGCCGCCTTGTACTTGCGCTTGCAGCTCTTGTGTTAAAAAGGCTTGAGGCGAAAAAACCAAGTGTAAGGTCATGGCAACTCCTAAAAGCTAAAGCAGTGTTTGGCTTGCTGGATTTTATTAGTAATCTCAGCGGGCGTTAGCCAGTGCAGGTTTTGAGGGGACGTAAGCGACAATGTCGATAAAAGTGGTGCATCGTCTTTATTGGCAAAGAGGGCAATGTCGTACAGAGCGAAGGCCGTTAAAACTTTATTGGCCGATTTTCCGCCTGCTTTGCGAGCCTGCTGCTCATGCAGCCAAAATAAGCCCTCTCTTTGCAAAATCACTTGCACAGGCTCGTCAAAGGCCGCCAAAGCCAAAGCCAGCTCGGCGGCTTCAAGGTCTTGGCTTGGGGCGCTGCGTAGCAGCACAAGGATGCCATCAGAATTGCACGACACGATCGCTCTCCTTGCAGGCACTGGCCAGCGCACCTAAACCGCTTAACACAAAACCTTCTACCAAGGTCGCACTGGGCAGGGTGTAGCGCGCTTGCTCTTTTGCATCGACAATACCGCGCCTTAGGGCGTTGGCAATACAGAGTTCCAAAGGAAACGCATGCAGACGGGCAAGCTCAAGCCACTGTGCCGCGAGGGATTTTTGCCCCTGAATAGGCGTTTGACCGTTAAGGCCCACATAAACGGCATCTTGATAGAAAAACACGCGCTCGATTTGATGCCCTGCATTAAGTACCGCCTGAGCGAAATCCAAGGCTTGTAAATGGGCGCAGCTACCAAGAGGGGATTGTGTGACCAGCAGAGTAAAGGATGCCATATGCGCCTCCTGCCAAATT
>JAYRHO010000009.1:0-3123 GCA_041907245.1 Saccharospirillaceae bacterium | reverse complement strand
TAACGAGCTCCTTTATTAGTAGTAAATAAGATTTTTGCGCACGAAGTTTAATTTGCCCCATACAGGAAAAATCCACACCGCTTTGTACTGTATTTCGTTCCAAAAAGGGAGTGCTGAATCCGCCTCTTTTTTGCCTAGGCAAGTTGCGTTACTCTAACTCCCCTTTGCTTTGATGATGAGTGTGATTTTGAAAACAGCCGCTTCGACCATGGCCGAAAACACGCGCACGGTGTCCATTTTATGGTTCAAGGGCTTGTTGCAAGCTGCGGTGCAGTTAGGTCTTGATGCTCAAACCTTATTGTCTTATGCCAAGGTAAATGAAGATTTATTAAGCAGCCCTTATGCACGCATTACTTTGCAGCAAAACCTTCAATTGTGGCGTGCTATCGAGTCATTAAGCAGCATCAAAGATGTTGGCTTACGCATTGGCGAGATGGTAAAGCCCAGTCATTTTCAGCTTTTTGCTTTTACGCTTATGCACAGTGCCAGTCTTGGCGCAGCGTTTGAAAAGTCGTTGCGCTACACTAGGCTATTAAGTGATGGCGGCCAATATTATGTCCGCCTTGAAGGCGAGCGCGTGGCGCTGTGCTATGAGCCAACGCAAGAGGGATTTAGCCGTCATCAGGTAGACGCCGTGTTGGTTTTAATGCGCAACTTTGCGGTGTGGTTGGCTTGCCGTCCTTGCCCGTTATTGGCCGTTGAAATGCGCCACGCTCCCAGTGAAAGCGTGGATGAATATCAACGGATTTTTAATGCGCCATTAATATTTAACAGTGAGCGCAATGCGTTGATTTTAGATCGCACTATTTTGGATGAGCCACTGTCGTTTAGCGATGAGCATTTAGCGTTGGTGCATGAACAAATGCTGGAGGCCCAGCTGGTGTTGTTGCAGCAGATGGATGTGTCTGGGCAAGTGCGTCACATTTTATTGCAAAGCGAAATGCTAACCCTGGATAGAGATCAGGTCGCTGAAAAACTGCATATGAGTAGCCGTTCTTTGCAGCGTAAATTACAAGAGTGCGGCACCAGCTTTCAGCAAATCTTGGACGAAGAACGCAACCAGCGCGCCTGTCAGTTATTAAGACACAGCAGTTTTTCTTTAACAGATATCAGTGCGCAATTGGGCTTTGCTGAAAGCAGCGTATTCAGCCGTGCTTTTAAACGCTGGAATGGTATCGCGCCCTTAGAATACCGTTTAAATAATCGTTAAAAACGCCATTCTAAACCGGCCTCGGTGGCGTATGAGTATTGCCATAAAGACCCGAGCGCATTTTGCGTGGTCGCACCTTCATCAAAATACCAAAAACGCGTTTCGCCACTGAGTTTTAAATAGGGGTGCAGGCTGTTATTGAATCGCCAGCGCCACAAAAGAGCCAGCGATAAATCCGTGCCTATATATTGCTCGGTATTAAGCTCGCCTGAAACAGGATGCGCCAGCTTGGATATTTCCCCTGCCTCAAAGGCCATACTCCACGCCCAGACCAAGCCTAAGTCCGGCGGCAAGTGCCCAAGCTGTACTTGCCAGCTGTTGCTGTTAATACGATTAAGCCAAGGCTTAGAGCCTTCGTTGATGGCAACAGGTAAACGGCTCGATTTACGGCGCAAGCTTAAAAAACTCACAGGCAATGGCTGGTAAGCCAGCTGCGTTTTAATTCCGAAATAACTTTCTTGCCAAGTAAAGTCGATGTCTTGCCCAGCCAATAATATATTACCGCTTGTTTGCCAGTGTACGTCCTGTTTAAGCGGCAATTCTGTGGTCAAGTGTTCATCACCCAACTCGAAAGAAAAAAAGAAATCGTTTTGCCGCCAAAATGGCCAAGACAGCTCGGCCTTGCGCCATTGACTTGCGCGCGAGTGCGCTAATTGGGATGGCTCGGATTTTTGCCAAGTAAGCTCAGGCAAGGTGAAAATAGCCCCTGCTTTTTCGATGGCAGGTTCATTGCGCAAGTGGCAATTAAAGGTTAAAAAATGCTCGTGATCTTGCTTGAGAAAATCGCGCGCTAATGCACCTTGGCGCAATGAAGAGACACCGCAACCTAAATAAGCGTCTGCCCAAACAGCTTGGGGCAGACAAAATAGCAGAAGGATAATTAAGGTTTTCATAGCCTTGCTATCGGCGCGCAAGGCGAAAGGTTTAATCGTTAAAGGCGATCTAAAAGGGCGATGGCGTCGTCGTGATGGGTTTTTGTGGTGACATTGTCCATTATGTGCCGCAGCACGCCAAGCTCATCAATAACAAAGCTAATGCGGTGCACGCCTTCGTATTCGCGCCCCATAAATTTCTTTAAACCCCATACGCCATAGTTTTGGGCAATTTCATGATCCTCGTCGGCCAGCAAATCAAAATTGAGCTGATCGCGCTCAATGAATTTTTGCAAGCGTTCAGGAGCATCAGGGCTAATACCCAGTACTACGCAGTTGCGAGCGGTAAACGCCGCCAAGCTATCACGCAAGCCACAGGCTTGTGTGGTGCATCCTGGCGTCATGGCTTTAGGATAAAAATACAGTAACACTTTTTTGCCTTTTAATGCGGCGAGATTCACGGCTTCACCACGTTGATTGACGGTGCGAAAGTCGGGAGCAGGCTGATTTAATGCGGGCAAATTCATTTTTAATCCTTACAGTTGTTTTTGTAGGTCGGCCAAATACTGTTGCACACGCAAGGTGTTTTCAGGGCCTAAGCGCCAGAAAAATTTGGTAAGTTTATCGGCTTTTTCAAGATCTTTGTTGGCATACACATAAAAAACAGCAGGCTGTTTCACTTCTTCTAATTGTCTGAGTGTTGGGATGCGAAGAACGTTTTCGATGGCCAAATTTAAGCGCGTGCTGAAACGGTCTTCACGACCCAGTTCGGCGTAAGCCTGCTCAAATAATGGCGAAAATTGGCGATAAAAACGCGCCAGTTGTTTGGGTGGAATGGCGGTAATGGTGTCGATCATCGCTTGTGCACGGCCGTAATTTTCGGCGCGAATTGTTAGCGTTTCGCCATGCTCGTGCACTAAAAACTTGCCGACGGGGTAGTTAATCGGGCGGTCGGTGGTGGGTACTTTTTGCTCTGCTACGGCATCGACCACCAACACCCATTTACGAATTTGTTGCTCACCAATCAGCCAGCTCGCCACG
>JAYRHO010000008.1:0-3472 GCA_041907245.1 Saccharospirillaceae bacterium | reverse complement strand
GGTGAAAAACATATTGCTTTGCTTCACCCAGAAAAACGTCGTTATTTGGCGCGTAACTCCATCATGACCGAGGCCGCCATAGAGGTGAATTTGCTACGCGATCTGTATGTATCCATGGGGGAGCCACTGGAAGACGGCTCTTGGGGCATGCGCGTGCAGGTGAAGCCATTTATGCGCTGGGTGTGGCTGGGGGCTATTTTCATGTCGCTGGGTGGCCTGCTTGCCATTATGGATAAACGCTATCGCGCGAAAAAACTGCGCACAGAGGTGACCCAATGAACCGTACGCTTTTGTTTTTACCCTTAGGGATATTTATCGCGCTGGGCGCGCTGTTTTGGATTGGCCTTGGCCAAGAAGACAAGACGGCCCTGCCTTCGCCCTTGATCGGCAAGCCTTTTCCGCAGTTTATTTTAAATACCGTGGAATCGGGCGAGAGCACCAAGGCGCTGCCCAACGAGCCTGTGCTGGTCAACGTTTGGGCTACTTGGTGCCCCACCTGCAAAGCCGAACACGAGTTTTTAAAACAGCTCGCCAAAGAGCAGGGCATAAAGATAGTGGGCATTAACTACAAAGATGAGGATGCCAAAGCCAAGCAATGGCTGGCCGCCTACGGCAACCCTTACTTATTTAACATTGCTGACCCACAGGGCCAGCTTGGGCTAGAGCTGGGTGTGTACGGCGCGCCCGAGACTTTCTTGGTCGATAGCCAAGGCATTATCCGCGCTAAGCATGTGGGCGACTTAAACCCAAGCGTGTGGGCAAAACTTAAAACCACCTTTGAGGCCATGCAATGAGACTTTTTTTATTGCTGCTTAGCCTTTTTAGCCTGCCAAGCTTTGCTGTGGTCGAGGGGTACAAATACCAGTTTGATGACCCCGCTATGAATGAGCGTTTCACCGAGCTTGCGGTAAATTTGCGCTGCCCTAAGTGCCAAAACCAAGACCTAGCTGACTCCAACGCCCCTGTTGCCAGCGACATGCGCCAGAAAATTTACGAGCAGCTTAAAGCGGGCAAGACAGACGACGAAGTGGTGCAGTACATGGTCGATCGTTACGGTGACTTTGTGAAATACACCCCTCCTTTTAAACCTGAAACACTGCTCCTGTGGTTTGGCCCTGCACTGATTTTTATCTTTGGGCTGCTGCTTTTTGTACTGGCACGCAAGAACCAAGGTCAGATTTCCCGCCCCTTGTCCGCTGACGAACAGGCGCGGCTTAACGCATTGAAAGAAAAGGCAAAATTATGATTTGGGCGCTTCTATTACTCTCTCTTTTGCTCTTGATGTTTTTATTGGGGCCGCTTTGGTACAAAAAGCCCGCTGCGCAAGTTGAGCAGGGCGAAGAAAACCTGCGTCTGTACCAAGAGCGCTGCGCCGACTTGGCACAAAGCGAGCTGGACGACGCGCAAAAGCAAGCCTTGCAGTTGGAGCTTGATCGCGAATTTTTAGCTAACAACACAGAGGAAGGCTCAGTAGGCACCAGCAAACTCGCGCTGGCCAAACGCTGGCCTGCCCCTGTGCTAATGCTGGCCTTTGTAGTGTTGGGTAGCCTTAGCCTTTATCAGTTTTGGGGAGCGGGCAATGAGCTTTCTGCCACAGCTTTGCTGCAAAAAAGCCTCACCCGAGAGCTTACGAGCAGCGAGCAAAAAGAACTGAGTGAACGGGTAGACTTAGCCGCCCATAAAGAAAAGAAAAACATCGAGTGGAGCTACCTAAAAGGCCGCTTACATTTAGAAAATGGCCAATACACTGAGGCTGCAGCCGTCTTTGCCGATTTGCTGGTGGCTTTGCCCATGGATGATTTGGCCAGCCGTAGCACCATGATGAATCTTCTGGCGCAGGCGAAGTTTTTTGGTGCAGGGCAAAAAGCCGACCAAGCCACCTACCAGCTTTTAAAAGACTCGCTTGAACTCAACCCCAAGCAGCCGCAAACCCAAGGGCTGGCGGGCATGATGGCCTTTGAACTTGGTCACTACAAGGCCGCCATTGAGCATTGGAAAGCCTTGTGGCTAGCGATGCCACAAACGCCTGAGTCGCAGCTTTTGGTCGAAGGCATGGAGCGTGCGGCGGCCAAGCTTAAAGAGCAGGGCGAAAGTGCAGACCTGAGCTTTATCACCAATCGCATCAGTTTAAAGGTGCTACTTGATGTAAGTGGCGAAGTGCGCAAAACGCTGCCAGCTGACAGCGTTGTCTTTGTCTCGGCGCGTGCGACTTCTGGCCCGCCCATGCCTTTGGCGGCGCGTAAACTCCTTCTAAGCGAGCTGCCGAAAGAAGTGATATTTACCGACGCTGACGCTATGATGCCTGGCATGAGCCTAAGTGACTTTAATAAGGTCAATGTGCGTGCGCATATCTCACTTAGTGGTAAGCCCAGCCCCAGCGCAGGCGACTACGTTGCCGAGCAAGCCTCAGTCGATCACCTAACCAAAGAGCCAATTTCGCTTTTGATTAGCCATAAGCTTTAAAAGATTTTAAACAACCAAACCCAAGTAAGAGAGACACCATGTCCGAGATTAAAAAAGTCGTGCTGGCCTACTCAGGCGGCCTTGATACCTCTGTTATCGTCAAATGGCTGCAAGACACCTATCACTGCGAAATCGTGACCTTCACCGCCGATCTTGGCCAAGGCGAAGAAGTCGAGCCAGCCCGTGCTAAAGCGCAAGCCATGGGCGTAAAAGAAATTTACATCGAAGACCTGCGTGAAGAATTTGTGCGCGACTTCGTGTTCCCCATGTTCCGCGCCAACACCCTTTACGAAGGCGAATACCTGCTGGGCACTTCCATCGCCCGCCCACTCATTGCCAAACGCCTGATTGAAATTGCCAATGACACTGGCGCAGACGCCATTTCTCACGGTGCAACGGGCAAAGGCAACGACCAAGTACGTTTTGAACTGGGCGCTTATGCCTTAAAACCCGGCGTAAAAGTAATTGCCCCTTGGCGTGAATGGGATTTAACCTCCCGCGAGACCCTGATGGCTTATGCCAAAGAACGCAATATCCCGATCGACTTTAACAAAGCGGGTAAAAAATCCCCTTACTCGATGGACGCCAACCTTCTGCACATCTCCTATGAAGGCGGCGTGCTGGAAGACACTTGGACAGAGCACGAAGAAGACATGTGGCGCTGGTCAGTTAGCCCAGAAAAAGCCCCAGATACCCCTACTTATATTGAGCTGACTTACGTTAAGGGCGATATCGTTGCCATCGATGGCGTGAAAATGAGCCCTGCGACTGTGCTGGAAACGCTGAACAAAATCGGCGGTGCCAACGGCATCGGTCGTTTGGACCTAGTAGAAAACCGCTATGTGGGCATGAAATCACGCGGCTGCTACGAAACCCCCGGCGGCACCATCATGCTCAAAGGCCACCGCGCCATTGAATCCATCACCCTAGACCGTGAAGTGGCACACTTAAAAGACGAGCTGATGCCTAAGTACGCCAGTATGATTTACAACGGCTACTGGTGGAGCCC
>JAYRHO010000007.1:0-7081 GCA_041907245.1 Saccharospirillaceae bacterium | reverse complement strand
GGCAAAGCCTACAAACCCGCCTTATCAACGAAAAGCATCTGAATATGATGGAAAAAGAACACCGCCAGTACCTTACCGAGCAGCGCGATAAGTTTTTCAGCGGCCAAGATACCGATCAAGCCCAAGGCTATGTTCCTGAAAACAAAGATAAATAATTTTACTTCAGGCTTGACAGCTCCAAGCCGCGCAGGTTTAATACGCGCCACTTAAGAGCACAGCCTCTTTTGCCCAGTTAGCTCAGTTGGTAGAGCAGCGGATTGAAAATCCGCGTGTCCCTGGTTCGATTCCGGGACTGGGCACCACCTAATTTAAAAGCCAGATTGCAAAATCTGGCTTTTTTTATTGGCTTTAAAAATCTTCGTCTGTCGCGCCAATTTGATTGAAAGCATAGCGAATATGCTCAGCGGTAAAACCTCGGCTGGCTAAAAAGCGATAGGCTTTGGCTTTTTGTTTTACATCGTGCGCATCTAAATCTGGGTATTTTTTTTGTAAGACGGCGAGGGCTTGGGCGCACCAGTCTTTATCCAAGGAGGCAAGTGCTTCGGTACTGTCTGTGGCTTTAATGCCTTTGTGATGCAATTCTTGTTTTAAGCGATTAGGACCAAAACGCTGGCTGCGGCTGTGCAAAAAAGCCGCTGTAAAACGACTGTCAGACTGATAGCCTAGCTGCGTCATATCGTCGATAACGGCGAGGAGCTCTCCAGGGGTTTCGGCTTTGGGGCTGAGCTTTTGTATCAGCTCTTGGCGGGTGTGATCACGCAAAGCCAGCAGGCCTAGGGCGGCCTGCTTAAGCTCAGTGCGAGTGAGTTTAGGCTTCAAACTCTTCGGTGTCGGCTTCACTGACTATCTCTCCAGCTTTGGCAGAAACAGGAGCGGTTAAGAGCTGTGCGCGAATGGCGGTTTCAATTTCTTGTGCAACCTCTGGATGCTCATCCAGATACACAGCCGCATTGGCTTTACCTTGGCCAATTTTATTGCCTTGGTAGCTGTACCAAGCGCCAGCTTTGTCGATCAGGTTGCATTTCACACCCAAATCGATCACCTCGCCCATGCGATAAATGCCTTGGCCGTACATGATTTGAAATTCAGCTTGCTTAAAGGGCGGGGAAACTTTGTTCTTAACTACTTTTACGCGAGTCTCGTTGCCCACCACTTCTTCGCCCTGTTTTACCGAGCCAATACGGCGAATATCCAAACGTACGGAAGAATAAAATTTCAGCGCATTGCCGCCTGTAGTGGTTTCTGGGCTACCGAACATCACGCCAATTTTCATACGAATTTGGTTGATGAAGATGACCAAACAATTGGCATTTTTTACGTTGCCTGTGATTTTACGCAGAGCTTGCGACATTAAGCGCGCTTGCAGGCCAACGTGGCTGTCGCCCATCTCGCCTTCGATTTCAGCCTTGGGGGTTAAAGCGGCAACCGAGTCCACAACAATCACGTCTACCGCACCCGAGCGCACCAAGCTGTCACAGATTTCTAGGGCTTGCTCGCCCGTGTCAGGCTGAGAAACTAAAAGGCTGTTTAAATCGATACCCAGCTTTTCCGCGTAGAGTGGATCCAGAGCGTGTTCGGCGTCGATGATGGCAACGGTTTTGCCCATTTTTTGCGCCTGCGCCATCACGGACAAACACATGGTGGTTTTGCCTGAGCTTTCAGGGCCGTAGATTTCGACAATACGACCGACGGGCAAGCCGCCTATGCCTAAAGCGATATCCAAGCCTAAAGAGCCAGTGGAGATAGCAGGAATGGCTTCACGGGGCTGTTCGCCCATTTTCATGATGGCGCCTTTACCGAATTGGCGTTCAATTTGACTCAGTGCGGCGTCGAGGGCTTTTTGTTTGTTGGCATCCATCGTGAGATCCTTTTAAAAGTGGTTTAGGCGGATACAGCAAATCACTGTAAATATAAACAGTATTTAAGCATGGCTTTTTTACCTTGCCAAGCGCTTTTTCCAGAAGCCTACTTTTACCCTAGTTCGCCTCATGCTTTGCACTCAACCAACTCAACAGGCCGCGCACCGCCGCTAAGACGCTTTGCTGACGTACAGCCTGACGATCGCCTGAGAAATAAAAACACTGAGCCTGCTGCTGCTTGGCATCTCCCCAAGCAATCCATACCGTGCCGACGGGTTTCGCTAATGTGCCACCTGATGGGCCTGCAACGCCACTTACCGCAACCGCCAGATTCGCATCGCTATGCGCAACGGCACCTTGCACCATAGCACGCACGGTTTCTTCGCTGACCGCGCCATGGCGCGCTAAGGTGTGCGCGCAAACGCCAAGCATCCGCTCTTTTGCCTTGTTGGAGTAAGTCACAAAACCGCACTCAAACCAGGCCGAACTGCCCGCCAAATCGGTAAAAGCGCTGGCTATGCCGCCACCCGTGCAGGATTCTGCTGTGGCAACGCGGTAGGCTTTATCTTGTAAAGCCTGTGCTAACGCCTGAACCTGCTCCGAAAGATCATCGGCCATTTCTGTATCCTTTTAAAATCACATACAATCCGCGCCACCATAACGCAACGAGAAATCAACGGGAACTACCATGAGCGATAACCAGCACACGCCGATGATGCAGCAATACCTGCGGATTAAAGCGGAGTTTCCTCAGACCCTGTTGTTTTATCGCATGGGGGATTTTTACGAATTATTTTTTGACGATGCCAAGCGCGCCGCTGAGCTTTTGGACATCACTTTGACTGCGCGCGGACAAAGCGCAGGCGAACCCATTGCTATGGCGGGCGTTCCCTATCACAGCGCCGATGGTTATATCGCCAAGCTGGTGCGCCAAGGTTTATCGGTCGCTATTGCCGAGCAGATGGGCGACCCCGCTACCAGCAAAGGCCCTGTCGAGCGCAAAGTGGTGCGCATTATTACACCTGGCACACTAACCGATGAGGCTTTTCTCGATGCCAGCCACTATAATTTATTGGTGGCTTTGCACAGCGTAAAAAATAAACACGGTCTTGCGGCTTTGGAATTAAGCAGCGGGCGTTTTTCTGTTTTAGAAGTGGAAGGCGATGCGGCACTGTTGGCAGAAATCGAACGGCTACGGCCTGCTGAGCTGTTAATAAACAACAACCAAAGTACGCTGGATGCGATTAAAAATCGCGCGGGCATCCGCGAGCTAGATTCTTGGCACTTTGACAGTGAAACCGCTTTTCGTTTATTAACAACACAATTAAAAACTCGTGATCTGCGTGGCTTTGGCTGCGAACATTTAACGCTAGCCATTCAAGCCGCAGGTGCGCTTTTGTATTACGCCAAAGACACCCAACGCAACGATTTGCCCCATGTGCGCTCTTTGGTTGCCGAACAAACCACGGATGCCATTATTATTGATGCCGCCAGCCGTCGTAATTTAGAAATCGACATTAATCAAAAAGGCGACGACAAGCACACCCTGACATGGATTTTAGATAAAACCGCCACAGCCATGGGCAGTCGCTTGTTAAAACGTTGGCTCAATCGCCCGCTGCGCGATCACAGTATTTTATTAAAGCGCCAGGATTTTATCGCGCAAATTCAAAATCGCTTTTTATTTGAAGATATTCAAGCCTTATTAAAACAAGTGGGGGATATAGAGCGAATTTTATCTCGCGTTGCTTTAGGCTCAGCGCGTCCGCGTGATTTAGCACGCTTGCGCGATGCTCTAAGCGTTATTCCCGCTATTCGCCATATCTTAACGCAACTGGATAGCCCGCAAGCCAGTATGCTTTTATCCGCTGCTATTGAATTTCCGTACTGGGTTGAACGCTTACAAAACGCCATTATAGAAAACCCTCCTGTTGTCATTCGTGATGGTGGCGTGATTGCCGATGGTTACGATGCCGAATTAGATGATCTACGTTCATTAAGTGAAAATGCAGGCGATTATTTAGTTAAATTGGAAGAGCGTGAAAAAGCCAGAACTGGAATTTCTACACTTAAAGTCGGCTACAATCGCGTGCATGGCTATTACATTGAAATATCCAAAGGCCAAGCCGATAACGCACCAGCCGATTACATTCGCAGACAAACCATTAAAAATGCTGAGCGTTTTATTACACCTGAATTAAAAACCTTTGAAGATAAAGCTTTAAGTGCAAAAAGCCGCGCGCTAAGCCGCGAAAAAATGCTCTATGACGAAATTATACAAACACTGGGGGCAGATCTTATTCCTCTCCAGCTTTGTGCTGGTGCGTTAGCCGAATTGGATGTGCTGAATAATCTTGCCGAGCGTGCCGACACCTTGCAATTTAATGCGCCCAATTTATGCACTGAACCCTGCATTGAAATTATTCAAGGCCGCCACCCCGTGGTTGAAAATTTAATTTCAGAACCTTTCGTTGCCAACGATACTAAGCTCTTGCCTGAGCGCAGCATGCAAATCATCACAGGCCCCAATATGGGTGGTAAATCCACCTATATGAGGCAGGTTGCTTTAATTGTATTGCTCGCTCATATCGGCAGTTTTGTGCCGGCACAAAGCTGTAAAATCGGCCCTATTGATCGCATTTTTACGCGCATGGGTTCAGCGGATGATTTAGCGGGCGGGCGTTCTACTTTTATGGTTGAAATGACAGAAACAGCCAATATTTTGCACAATGCCAGCGCACAAAGCTTGGTGTTAATGGATGAGGTGGGGCGTGGTACCAGCACCTTCGACGGCCTGTCTTTAGCTTGGGCAAGCGCAGCATTTTTAGCCGAAAAAATTCAGGCATTTACGCTTTTTGCCACCCATTATTTTGAAATGACTGCCCTACCTGATCAGCACAGTAATGTGGTGAACGTGCATTTAAAAGCCACTGAACACGACGAACGCATTGTCTTTTTACACTCAGTAGAAAATGGCCCTGCCAGCCAAAGTTACGGTTTGCAAGTGGCGCAATTAGCAGGCGTGCCCAGCAAAGTCATTCAGCAAGCCAAACTCAAATTACAGCATTTAGAACGCCTAGCCGCGCCCTCTGGCTCAGCAAAAAACTTACCGCCCAAACAAGAGGATTTATTCGCGCAGGCGCCTTCTTGGGTGGAAGAACAATTGCAACAAATCGACCCAGATAATCTCAGCCCAAGAGAAGCTTTAGCTTGGATTTATGAGATGAAAAAGCAGCTTTAAATTACTGTAAATAATAACCATTCTTACACTTAGAACGATTTTTTTATGAGCTATAACGATAACATCTTGGCTTAAGCTTGCCTGCCAAGGGCTCTGCCCCTAGAATGGCCGCCATTATTATTCTATCCATCCCCTTGGGACGCTAACCGTTACAGCCTTGCAGGAGTTCAAGCCATGACTTTCGTTGTTACCGATAACTGTGTGAAGTGCAAATACACAGACTGCGTAGAGGTTTGCCCCGTTGATTGCTTCTACGAAGGCCCTAACTTTTTGGTTATTAACCCAGACGAGTGCATCGACTGTGCCTTGTGCGAACCCGAATGCCCCGCTGAAGCCATTTTCTCTGAAGACGAAGTACCATCAGGCCAAGAAAATTATTTGGAAATTAACGCCGAGCTGTCTCAGGTTTGGCCAAACATTTCCGAGAAAAAAGATTCTTTGCCCGATGCCAAAGAATGGGACGGTGTGCCCAACAAGCTCAAGTATTTACAGCGTTAATCTTGCGCTCAATAAAAAAGGCAGCCATTTGGCTGCCTTTTTTATTGCTGGTATTTCAGGCTTCGCTGAACAAAGTCATGGCATTTAAGCCTTGTTTTTCCATAATCTCACGCAGGCGGCGCAGTGCTTCTACCTGAATTTGGCGCACGCGCTCACGGGTTAAACCGATTTCGCGACCCACATCTTCCAGCGTGCTGCTTTCATAGCCGCGCAAGCCGAAACGACGAGATAAAACTTCGCGTTGTTTTTCAGGCAGTTCTTCAATCCAGCAATCTAAATTGAACTGGATATCTTGGTTTTGTAATTCTTCAGCTGGGTCATCAATGCGGTCATCGGCAATGGTATCCAGCAGAGTTTTATCCGACATCGGGCCAAGTGGTGTATCCAATGAAGATATGCGCTCGTTCAGCTTTAACATGCGTTTTACGTCTTCAACGGGTTTTTCCAACAGCGCTGCGATTTCTTCGGCGCTGGGCTCATGATCAAGTTTTTGTGCTAGCTCACGCGCGGCACGCAAGTACATATTCAGCTCTTTCACCACATGAATGGGCAGGCGAATGGTGCGGGTTTGATTCATGATGGCGCGCTCGATGGTTTGGCGAATCCACCAAGTAGCGTAAGTCGAAAAACGGAAGCCGCGCTCTGGATCGAATTTTTCTACAGCGCGAATAAGGCCGAGGTTGCCTTCTTCGATAAGATCGAGCAGCGTTAAACCACGGTTAATATAACGACGGGAAATTTTTACGACCAAGCGCAAGTTGCTTTCAATCATGCGTTTGCGGCCTTTTTCATCGCCTTTACGAGCTAAGCGAGCAAAGTGCACTTCTTCTTCGGCGCTCAATAACGGCGAGAAACCAATTTCATTGAGATACAGCTGGGTGGCATCCATGTATTTCCAAGAGGTGTCCGCTGCAAAGCGCTCTGGAATTTCCTTAACTTTAGGTTCGGTGTACCCCTCTTGCGCCAAAACCAAAGTGTCCACTTCGTTAAAGACGTCGTTTTCTGAAAGAATTGATTGTTGCATAGCCATAATATTTCCCGCCTTTCTGTGCGGCTCAGCCAAAGCTGAGCCACTGGTTAGTCTTATGTCCTACCCTGGTCTGGCTGGCAGATATTGGAGAGGATCTACTGGCATGCCGTTTTGGCGAATTTCAAAGTGCAATTTCACCTTGTCTGTGCCCGTAGAGCCTATTTCGGCAATTTTTTGCCCGGCTTTAATAACTTCCTGCTCGCTAACCAAGATGCGGCTGGTGTGGGCATAAGCACTTAAAAATGTGTCGTTGTGTTTCACAATAATTAAGTTGCCGTATCCGCGGAGCCCCTGTCCCGCGTAGACCACTGTTCCAGCTGCTGAAGCCAATACAGGTTCACCCAAAGCCCCATTGATATCAATCCCCTTGTTCACGGGTTCGCTGGTCGAATAACGTGCAATCAAACGACCGTTTGCTGGCCACTGCCATTGCAAGGTCGCACTGACGGGCTC
>JAYRHO010000006.1:0-4212 GCA_041907245.1 Saccharospirillaceae bacterium | reverse complement strand
AGAAATGCTTGAAATCGAAGCACTGGATGAAGAAACCATCACCGCGCTGCGTAGCCGCGCCAAAGATGTGTTGCTCACTCGTGCTATTGCCACCGAAGAAAAACTGGAAAGCGCTGAGCCTGCTGAAGACCTCTTAAATATGGAAGGTATGGAGCGCCATTTGGCATTGTTCTTAGCCAGCAAAGGCATTTGCACCATGGAAGATCTCGCAGAGCAAGCCATCGACGACCTATTGGATATCGACGGTATGACAGAAGAAAAAGCCGCCGCACTCATTATGACGGCACGCAAGCCTTGGTTCGAAGGCCAAGCTTAAAAATTCACTCGGTATGGGAGGACGTATGGCAGACGTAACAGTTAAAGAGCTCGCCGACGTAGTTAAAACCAGCACAGACAGCTTGCTGGCACAAATGAAAGAAGCAGGTCTTCCGCAAAAAAAAGCCGAGGACAAAGTTTCTGAAGAACAGAAACAAGCCCTGCTGCTGCATTTGAAAAAGAATCACGGTGATGCGGATCTGAGCCCGCAAAAGATTACCTTAAAGCGCAAAGAAACCTCCACGCTCAAAACGGGCGTGGCAGGTAAAAAAACCGTGGCCATCGAAGTGCGCAAAAAACGCACTTACGTTAAGCGTGACGAGCTAGACAACGACGCCGACAAAACCGAGGTGGAGGATGTGGCCGAGGTGGAAGTGCCAATTGTGGCAGAGGCTCCCGTGGCCGCACCCGTTACTGCTCCTGCGCCCGCCGCTCCTGTGGTTGCAGAAGCGGAAATAGCCCCTGCGGCCGAAGCGATTGCCAAAAAAGAACCCGCTGCGCCTAAAGTGGAAGCCGCGCAGAAAACGGAGGCACGCAATGGCAATGATCGCCGCGATGATCGTCGTGACGACCGCAAACCTGCTCCCGCTCGCACGGGGGCGAATCCCAGTGCCAAGCCAACCTCCGCTCGCTCTGCACCCAAGATACGCAGCTCTGAGGTGGATGAGGACGCAGCACAAAAACGTGCCGAGGCGGAAGCCATTGCCGCTCGCCAAGAAGAAGGTCGCAAGAAAAGCAAAACGCCCGATAAAAAACGTGTGGAAGTGCGCACCGATAGCCGTTTCCGTGACGATGACGGCGAGGGTTACAGCATGGGTCGTCGTTCAGGCGGCGGTGGCAAAAATAAGAAAGCGGTACGCGCTCGCGGTAACGAGCATGCTTTCTCCAAGCCTGTAGTCCCGACCGTCCATGAAGTCGAGCTTCCTGAAATGATTACCGTCGGTGATCTGGCGGCAAAAATGGCCGTAAAAGCCGGTGAAGTGGTTAAAACCCTGATGAAAATGGGCGTGATGGCCACCATTAACCAGCCATTAGACCAAGACACAGCCACCTTGGTGGTGGAAGAAATGGGTCATAAGGTCAGCAAGCTGATTGCCGACAACCAGCTGGAACAAGACATTGCAGGCTCTGTCACCTACACGGGTGAGGAAACCTCTCGTGCGCCCGTGGTTACTGTAATGGGCCACGTTGATCACGGTAAAACCTCCTTGCTGGACTACATTCGCCGCACGCGAGTGGCCTCAGGTGAAGCAGGCGGTATCACCCAGCATATTGGTGCTTACCATGTGAAAACCGACCGTGGCATGGTGTCTTTCCTGGATACCCCAGGGCACGCGGCCTTTACCGCCATGCGTGCGCGTGGCGCCAAAGCCACTGACGTGGTGATTCTGGTTTGTGCCGCCGATGACGGCGTGATGCCCCAAACCGAAGAAGCCATCCAGCATGCACGTTCCGCCAAAGTGCCGATCGTGGTGGCCATGACCAAGGTGGACAAGCCCACTGCCGATGTGGATCGCGTGAAAAACGAATTGGCGCAGCGCGATGTCATCCCAGAGGACTGGGGTGGCGAAGTGCCCTTTATCCCTGTGTCCTCTAAAACAGGCCAAGGTATTGATGAGCTTTTAGAAGCGGTGTTGTTGCAAGCCGAAATTCTGGAGCTTAAAGCCCACTTCACAGGCCCAGGCCAAGGTGTGGTGGTGGAATCACGCCTCGATAAAGGCCGTGGCCCTGTTGCGACCTTACTGGTACAAAATGGCGTGCTGAAAAAAGGCGACTTCGTACTGGCAGGCACTTGCTATGGCCGTGTGCGCGCGCTGTTGGATGAAAACGGTAATCAAATCGACGAAGCGGGCCCCTCTATCCCTGCTGAAATCTTGGGCTTAAACGGTACACCCGACGCAGGCGACGACTTTATGGTTGTTGAAAGCGAGAAAAAAGCGCGTGAAGTGGCCGAGTTCCGTGAAGCCCGTACCAAAGAGCAAAATGTTCAGCGTCAGCAAGCTGCCAAGCTGGACTCCTTATTTGCCAATATGGCAGAAGGTCAGGCCGCCAACCTCAATATCGTGGTGAAAACCGACGTGCGCGGTACGTTGGAAGCCATTGTGAACTCACTGCAAAAACTGGCGACCCCAGAAGTGAAAGTAACAGTAGTGGCTTCGGGTGTCGGTGGTATCACCGAAACCGACGTGACCTTGGCTGTCGCGGCCAGTGCTGTCGTCTTTGGCTTTAACGTGCGTGCCGATAACGCCGCCAAACGCATGGTCGAAACTCAGGGTGTGGATATGCGCTATTACAGCGTGATTTACGACCTGCTCGACGACGTGAAAAAAGCCATGGCAGGCCTCTTGGCTCCCGAACTGCGCGAAGAAATTGTCGGTATCGCCGAAGTGCGCGATGTCTTCAATTCGCCGAAGTTTGGCCAAATTGCAGGCTGTATGGTCATCGACGGCACTGTGTATCGCCACAAGAAGATTCGCGTGCTGCGTGACAACGTGGTGATCTACGAAGGCGAGCTGGAATCCTTACGTCGCTTCAAGGACGACGTGAACGAAGTGCGTAATGGCATGGAGTGCGGTATCGGCGTGAAGAACTACCAAGACGTTCGCCCAGGCGACCAGATTGAAGTCTTCGACGTGAAAGAAATCGCGCGTACATTGTAATAAACATGGCGCGGAGGGCGTGGCGCTCGGTGCTTTATGCGCCAAGCTCCTCGCTCCAAGCGCCTTGCGTTAATTAGAGAAAACTATGGCCAAAGAATTTAGTCGCACTTCGCGCTTGGGTGAGCAGCTACAGCGTGAGCTGGCGCACATGATTCAATTTAACTTAAAAGACCCACGTCTTGGCTTGGTGACTTTAAATGATGTCAAAGTCTCTAAAGACCTAAGCTACGCCGATGTGTACTTCACAGTGATTGGTGCCAAAGGTGAAAGCGACGATGAAATTCGCACGCAAACCAGCAAAATCCTCAACGATGCCGCTGGCTTCTTGCGCAATGAATTAGCGAAATTCCTACGCACCCGCACCACCCCGATGCTGCGTTTTCATTACGACGGCACTCTCGAGCGCGCGATGCACATCGACAGCCTGATTCGTCAAGCCAATAACGGCTCGAATGACTCTCAGTGATCATTGGCTTAATTTTGCTTGGTGCTGGGCGCTTAGCGTTCTTTGAGCTTGGAACCCAACGCCCAGCGCCCAACCCTAGACGCCCAACGTATCATGGCAAAAGTAAAAAAAGGCCGCGCAGTCAGCGGCATCATCGTTATCAATAAACCTTTGGGTCTGACCTCCAACCAAGTGCTGCAACGCGTTAAGCATCTTTACGGTGCGCAAAAAGCGGGGCACACGGGCGCGCTCGATCCTTTGGCGACGGGGGTGTTGCCCATTTGCTTGGGTGAAGCCACCAAGCTGTCGCAGTTGTTGCTCGATGCCGATAAAGCCTACGACACCACCGCCAGCTTGGGCGAGGTGCGCAGTACGGGCGATGCCGAAGGTGAGGTTCTTGCCACGGCGCCCGTGCCTGCTTTTGGCCAAGATGAGATAGAGGCGGTGCTGGCGCGTTTTCGTGGTGAAGTGGTGCAAGTACCGCCCTTGTTTTCGGCCTTAAAGCTCGATGGCAAGCCGCTGTACGAGTTGGCGCGCCAAGGCTTAAGCGCAGAAGAAGCTCAAACGATTGCCGACAAAAAACGCCGCAGCATCACCATTTTCGAGTTGTTGCTGCAAGAGCTGCGAGAGAGCGAGCTGGACTTGTCGGTGCGCTGCTCCAAAGGCACTTACATTCGCACTTTGGTGGAAGACATCGGTGCGGCTTTGGGCACAGGCGCTTACGTTAGCCGTTTGCACCGTACTGCTTGTGGGCCTTTTGTCGCCGCGCAAATGCACCGCCTTGAGGAGCTT
>JAYRHO010000005.1:0-8289 GCA_041907245.1 Saccharospirillaceae bacterium | reverse complement strand
GTTGGTCAGACGCGGTGCTTGGTTGGATACTAAAATTTGAATATCGCCAAGTACACCGTTCACCACGCCACTGGAATTAGCCTGAAAGCCCTGTAAACGCGCCTTGTTGTTGCTGATTACATAGCCGTTTTTATCCAGAGTGAACATGCCTGCACGCGAATAAGACACCGTGCCTTGATCGTTTAGGACAAAGAAACCGTTGCCGTCGATGGCCATATCCAGCACGTTGCCCGTACCGCCAATGTTACCTTGGCTGAACTCTTGGCGTACGTTCTCGACCATCACCCCACTGCCCACAGGCTTAGAACCCGTACCCAGCAAAGTGGTGGTGTAAACGTCGCCAAACTCGGCGCGTGATTTTTTAAAGCCCGTGGTACTGGCGTTGGCAATGTTATTGCCCGTTACCTCAAGGTCGGTTGAGGCTGCACGAATACCACTTAAACCAATATTAAAAGCCATAATTCAATCCTCGTGTTCTCAACTATTCATCTAAGACTTGTTTGATTTTATCGAGAGTGGCTTTGCTGCCACCCGCCAAATTCAAGACCACATTGCCGTTTGCACTCATGGTGACGCTGTCCACGCGCGAACTCATTTGCATACCCAGCTCTTCACTCTTTCCTGCAACCGCGCCGTTTAATTTGAAAACGTATTCACCAGGTGGGTAAGGCAGCAGCACTTTGTTGCCGTTGTCATCCAACACAAACTCACCGTTCTTATCTTTAAGAAACTCTTGGCGATTGAGCTTGCTGTGGTCGATTTCTTGAATGTTGCCATCCACCATTAAATTCAGGCCGTCCCAACGCACCGAAAGTGGGCCTTGCGCATGGTTGCCCAGCGGAATTTGCTCCAGCAGCTGACCGTTTTTGCTTTCAATGCGCAGCGTCATGCTGGAGGCGGATTTTTCCAGCTCAGTAAAACCGCTGACCACGCCGTTTTGCATCAAAAGCCCCGTCTGATTGCCATCCACAATCACCGACTGCCCAACCATGCTGGTCGCCTGCAAAGCGGACATGGAGTTGAAGCGGCCCTGCACGCTTTCCATGGTTTTATTGAGCTTGTCGATACCCTCAACCGTCGAGAACTGCGCCAGCTGCGCCACGAAAGCTTGGTTATCCGTTGGATTTAAGGGGTTTTGGTTGTTCAGCTGCGCGACCATCAACTGCAAGAAGGTATCGCGCCCCATCTCATTGCTTTTGACTTCTTTTTTGTCATCGCGGCGATACTGATCGAGCGTCGCACTGCTGCTGTTACTGACATCGTTAACGGCCATAATTTGCCTCCTATTGTCCTAATGCCAAGGTGCGTTGCAGCATTTGCTTCGCTGTTTTCAGCACTTCAACGTTCATCTGATAGCTGCGCGAGGAAGACATCATGTCGGTCATCTCCTCCACCACGTTAACATTGGGGTAGTACACATAACCGTCTTCATTGGCCATGGGGTGATCGGGCTGAAAGCGCGCCTGCAAGGGTGCGTCTTTTTCAACGATACCCATCACCTGCACCCCTGCGCCTATGCCGCCTTCGAGCTGCTGAAATTCGCCTTGTGCGTTGACTTCCGTAAAGGTTTTTTGCATCACCGCAAACCAAGGCTTGCGCGCACGATAGGTTTCATCGATGGAGCTGGATGCACTCTCGGCGTTGGCAATGTTGCTGGCCGTGGTGTTGATGCGAATGGACTGCGCATTCATGCCCGAGCCTGCAATATCAAATACGTTACTTAGCGACATAATTACTCTCCACGAATGGCGCCTTTAAGGCCGCTTAATTTGCCATTTAAAAATTCAAAGCTGGCGTTATAGCTCATGGCATTGCGTGCAAAAATGCTTTGCTCCAGCTGAGAATCCACCGTATTGCCATCCACAGAAGGCTGATAAGGATTGCGGTACAAAAGCTCATCCTGAACCGACACCTGACCTTGCAGATGCCCTCTGTGCGTACGCTCCATGCTAAGGCTTTGTTCTTTGGGCATGTGCGCGGCCAGCATGGCTTGGAAATTCATATCGCGGGCTTTGAAATTTGGGGTATCGGCATTGGCTAGATTGTTGGCCAATACCTCGGCACGCGCCGCGCGCAATTGCAGAGCTTTAGGATGGATACCAAGGGCGTTGTCGAAATTGATACTGGCCATAAGGATTGCCTTTGCAGAATGTTACTACTCACAAAGCAATGCCTATGCCAATTTATTTTTTGCTTGTTTTTCAATGACTTGAAATAAAATTGCCACCTTTGTCGGTGGCAACTTAAAAGAGGCAAGCGGCAAAGGCTTACCTCATGGCTTTGGCGCGATAAACAATACCTGGATGGCATTGCACCATCTCATAATAATCCCCTAGGTTATTCATTGCCTCGGACGCGCCTAGCATCAGATAACCACCGGGGTTTAAGCTGGCGTGCATGCGCTGCAAAATATCCATTTTTAAATCGGCCGAAAAATAGATCAGCACATTGCGAATAAAAATAATGTCGAACTTACCCAAGAGCGCAAAGCTTTGTTGTAGGTTTTGAATGCGAAACTCGACGCGGCTGCGCACATTCTGGCGAATACGCCAACGTCCTTCGGTGTCCTCATCAAAATAAGCTTTTAAATGGTTGTCATTCATACCACGGCGAATCGCCAGTGCTTGATAGATGCCGTCTTTTGCTTGCTGCAAAGAGCTTGGCGAAATATCGGTCGCTAAAATGCGCTCCCCTGCCATCAGCTGCCCTGGAAAGCGCTTTTTATACTCTTCGATTTCAATGCTCAGAGAATAAGGTTCTTGGCCTGTAGAGCAAGCCGCCGACCAGATTTTCAAAGGGCGTTTTTGCGCTGACAGCTCAGGCAAAAGCTTGTCACGAAAAATACGATAGGGGTGATCATCACGAAACCATAAGGTTTCATTAGTGGTCATGGCATCGATAACCTGCTCTTGTAAGCTGCGATTGCGCTCCATGTTATTCAAAAGCTCAGTCACACTGCCGATGGCCTCGCGCTCCATCATGCGCCGCAAACGGCTGTTCACTAGGTACTCTTTACCCAAACCCAGAGTGATACCGCTGTTTTTCTCTAGTACAGCGCGAAAACGATTGTATTCATCCGCTGTTAAGTCTTTGATCATGGGCATAATTCCACAGCTATTTTTGATGAATCGCTTCGATGCGATCCGCTACCTTCTGCGCTAAAACATCAGGGTCAAACTTGGCAATAAAGTCATTCGCGCCTACTTTTTCGACCATGGCTTTATTAAAGACGCCACTTAAGGATGAGTGCAGCACCACATAAAAGTCTTTTAGGCGGCTGTCATTGCGGATATTGCTGGTTAGGGTGTAGCCATCCATCTCGGGCATTTCAATATCGGAAATCATCATCATATAGTGCGTACGAATGTCTTCGCCTTTATCCACTATTGCCTCCAGATGGTTCCAGGCTTCCAAGCCGTCGTTGAGCGCCACCACTTCCACACCGACATCCTCTAAGCAGCGCACGATCTGTTTGCGTGCGATTTTAGAGTCATCGACAATCAGTACTTTATGGCTGCGTGCTTTTTCTTGCACTTCAGGTGTCAGCACACCTACGCTGATTTCCTCCGTCATGGGCGACACTTCGGCCAAAATTTTCTCGACGTCTATGATCTCGACCATCTTGCCATCGACTTCCGTCACCGCAGTTAAATAGTGATCACGCCCCGTACCCTTGGGCGGTGGGTGAATGTCGCCCCAGTTCATATTGACGATGCGCTCAACACCTGCAACCAAAAAGCCTTGGGTTTTTTGATTGTATTCCGTGATGATGACAAAAGCGGAAGCCAAGTCTTTCAGCGGTGGATTCCCTGTCGCCAAACTCAAATCCATTATGGAAATCGTACCTGTACGAATGTGTGCGACACCTCGCACTACGGGGTTACTACCAGGCAGAATGGTCAGCTTAGGGCACTGCAACACTTCTTTTACTTTAAAGACGTTAATGCCGTAGACTTGTTTGCCGCCCAAACGAAACAGCAATAACTCCAACCGATTTTGACCCACCAGCTGCGTGCGCTGGTTTACGGTGTCTAAGATCCCCGCCATACGATTCTCCCAAATTGGGCATGGTCTTTGCTGGATATAAAAACAAACAAATTCCGCCAATTTCATGACTGTTGATTGCACTGAATATGAGCATAGTAGAGATATTCAAGAAGCACCCAGTATTTGCCATATTTTTCTTACTGAGCTCTCTTGGTGCGCAGGCCGACTGGCAAGCCGAAGTGGAAGCCAAGCTGTGCCAAGATTGGCAAAGCATTAGCGAAGGCTCGTCCGAATGCGCGCTCAGCTTTCCAGGCTTAAGCCGCCAATTTTCACTCCCAAGCTGCACCGAATCTTGGCAGCTGAACCTGTTGCGACCACTGCAACCAGGGCGCAATGGCATCGAAATTTCCTGCGCCACCCCTTACTGGAAACAAAATTTCGCGGTGCAGTTGCACAGTTATCGCCTGCTTGCTGTGCTCGCGCGCGCCGTAGAGAGCGGGGAGGTTTTACAGCAAGCCGATGTCAACTTTGTACGTTACGACACAGGGGCTTTGAGTAAAAACAGCCTAACGCAAAGCGCGCAAGTACTCGGCATGCAAAGTAAACGCGCGCTCAAGGCGGGTACGATTCTTAGCACTGACATGCTGCAAGCTCCCACCCTTATAAAACGTGGCGACAGCGTACGCATTCGCGTTAAAAAACCAGGCATAGAGATTGAAATGCTCGGAACGGCCATGGCCTCAGGCAAGCTTGGGGAGCGCATCCTAGTACGCAATGACAGCTCTCAAAAAAATCTAACCGCCACAGTTATAAGCCTTGGCGTAGTACAAATTGAATAATTTACAAAAAAAATTAAAGTTCTACTTTAGTATGCCGATACGGCTTATGAAGAAGTATTTTGGCTTAGGAGGCAACTATGAACATCAGCAAACTCATCACGGGTTTAGACTCAGGATCCCGCACTCGCACTGAGCCATCAAGCTCATCGAGCAGCAAAGAGAGCAAAGCCGCTGGCGGTCCCAGCCTAGCCGATCAGGTAAAGCTCAGCGCCAGCAGCAAAAGCATTCAGCAAGTAGAAGCCGAAGTGCGCAATATGCCCGAGGTTGACGATGCCGCTGTTGAGCGCATTCGCAGCGCCATTGAACGCGGTGAGTATAAAATCGACTACGAAAAGTTGGCAGGAAAAATGCTTAATTTTGAGGGAGACCTCAACTAAATAGGCCAAGCTATGCCTCCTGATGCCGACTTCTTCACCGCATTACTGAACGACGAACACCATATTCTGCTTGCGCTTCACAGCGCCATGGAAAGCGAGCTGGAAGCGCTAGGCCAAGACAGCCTCGACGATCTTGAGCGCTTACGGCAAGAAAGTGCCGCCTTGGTACAACGGCTGCAACAACAGAGCGTCGATCGCCTAAAGTGGATGAAAGAACACCAGCTTCCGTTAAGTGCGCAATGCTTAGATACCGACGGCCTCCAAACTCTGCGCCCTTTATGGCTGCAAGTAGAGGCGCAATACCAAGCAAATCAACGGCTCTCCACTAAACTCTCTCAAATTGTATTAGGCGTGCGTCTGCGTACTGAGCAGAAACTAAAGATTTTGCTTGGCAGGCAAAATGAACCATACTTATACAACCAACAAGGCGGGACAAACCATCTGCATTCCAGTCATGGTTATGCCCAAGCTTAGTCGTACATATAAGGCATTGCGCTCATGGTTGAAGAAAAAAAAGAACACCTGCTTACTGAACCCGAAGACATTTATGGCGCGCTGCGCAAGCTGGTGTTTTTAGGCAGCACGGTTACTGTGCAAATTGATGGCAGCCCTACTTCATACAGTGCGCACATTATGAGCACCGATCTCAAAAGCCGCTCATTTTTTATGGATCGCGTCGTACCACTGGAAGGCAACGATCTTATTCGCTCAGGCAACCGCTTTACCATTAAATGCGACACCGAAGGCATTCGCATCGAATTTCGCATGAGTGGCCGCCTGATGTATCAGCCCAATAAAGGCCAATACCGCGCTGAATTTCCCGAGTCTGTTCTGTATTTGCAAAGGCGCAAAGCCTATCGCGTGGCCGTTCCTTTCGCGCACCAAATCCACTTGCTGCTGCAAATGAACGATCAAGAAGGCGATATTTCTGGGCAGGTGGTTGATCTGTCCTCAGACGGATTTAAAGCCAAATTTAAAGGCAACTTAAAAAAACGCATTCAAGCTCAGGGCGTCTTTCCTGTAGCAAGGCTGCGCTTTAACCGCCAGCACGATATGGATTGCAGCCTAAACGCGCATCACCTTGAAATTGATGTGCAGCACAACACCATGGCAGGCTTTTCGTTCACATCTGTTTCCGCCGCCGCGCAGCGTTATCTGGACCGCTTGATCACCGAATTACAGTGGGAAGAACGCTTAAAACGCGAACAAGAAGAAGCCGAAGACAATAACACCTGACAGCTTCGCACTTTGCCTTTAAAATGCCGCCCGTCTCCTCATAGCTCAACAGGATAGAGCACCTGCCTCCTAAGCGGGCGATCCAGGTTCGAGTCCTGGTGGGGAGGCCATTAGCTTACTGGGTAAAACGGGTAGTGCCGCCCAAACTCTTGCAAAGAAAACTCCTTACTGACCTGCTCACAGTACTCTGGACGACGCAAACGCCTACTGTCTACCCCCTGATATTGCAACAACGCCAAGCAAGCCAAACACACGCTAGCCTCTTTTCGCTCAGGCCACTTAGCTGTGCCGACATCCAGTGTCGAACTGTGATGGCGTAACTCCTGCGCATCTTGGCAGTAAGCCAAATGATAGTGGCTCGAACTCTTCAGCCACACCCGAGAGTTTTTAAAGGCCAGCGTTTTGTCTTTTAACACTTTTAAATCTTGTGCACTGATAGCCAGCCCCGTCTGCGCCAAAGACTCGCGCTCGCTTAAGGTCAGCTGACGATTGGCATCAAAGAGCTCAAAGTGCCCAAGCTCTTGCGCATCCATTTGCGTACGCAAGCGATTGAGCTCGGTACTTTGCAGAAAATCGATCAGCTGCATCAGTGAACCTGCTCCAAAATGGTGGCAATGCGCCCTTCGGCATCGGTACGCACGCGAAACTCTACACGCCGAGAGCGCTCAGGGTTTTCTTTTTCTTGCGCATCACGCACGACTTTGGCAGAAGCTAAACCATTGGCGGTGAGGTGCGCTTTAAGCCAAGGCTTTTCTGCCTCTACCTCGGGCATTTCCAACACATAAGCCAAGGTCGAGCGCGTACGCTGCTGCGACAAATCCATATTGCGAATGTAGGCGTCGTCCGCACTCAGCGCTCCCGCCCAGCCGCTGGAGGTGTGGCCTTCGATACGCACCTCAAGAATATCGTGACGGTATTTGTCTTGCGTAATGATGCGCATATAGCGCGGGAAGAAATCCGCTAATATCGCTTTAAATTCGGGCTTTAAATCGGCTTTGCCCTGATCAAATAACACTTCGGAGTTGTTGAAGCGAAAGGCTAAGTCTTTATCCAATTCGGCTCCCCAGCGCACCATATCAGGGGCAAACTCGGTGTGTAAATCTTGGTACAGCTGGGTGCGTAACGTGTCGTATAAAATAGCGACATTACGAATTTTATCGCGCTCATGCTCAACCTTAACCATAAATACGATGGCCACCAACATAAACACCATCATCAGCCCGCTCATCAAGTCCGACAGCGAAATCCAATGCGCCTCTTCTTCTTTGTGTGGCCGTTCCAGCTCGTTACTCATCGACTTGCTCAGCCAAGGCAATTAAGGTTTTTAGTTTTTCGGTCAGCGGCAAATAATCGCTCACGAATTTTTCTGACAAGGCTGTCAGTTGCATGCCAAAGGATTTCAGCGCCTTATTGAGTTCCGCTTCCATACTTTCATCCAAGGCCGCCACTTGGCGCTCCACACGCTCACTCATGCGCTGCAATTGCGTCAAACTTTGCTGTTGCTGCTCTTGCAGGCGTGTTGTTTCTGCTTGCTGCTGCGCCAGCAGAGTTTGATTGTGATCGCGCTGCATACGGCTGAGCTCTTCGTTCAGCCAGCGCTGCTGCTTTTCTACCGCCGAGGCCATGCCCGTGGTTAGGGCGTGAATGCGCTCCTCCAACATGGGCAGACCATTGGCGGCATGATTGACTAAATCTGCCAAGCTTCCCAGCTGCGCGTGTAGATTATGGCGCTGAGCTTCAAGACCGTTGAGCAAATCTTGCAAAGACTGCGATATCCCATTGAACGCGTTGGCGTGCTTGACCATGTATTCAAAGGCATGACTGGCTTCTTGCATATTTTGCGAGGTGCG
>JAYRHO010000004.1:0-10907 GCA_041907245.1 Saccharospirillaceae bacterium | reverse complement strand
CAACACTTGGTATTGGCTGGTGAAATGGCGAGCAAAACGCAGCCAGACGTCTTTGTCGGCACTGTAGCCGTGCAGCATCACCAGCGTGGGTTTACCTGGGTTGGCGTGGAAGTAATAGGCCAGCTGCATATCGCCGATATCGGCGCGATCCGTGTTGAAGCCGTACAGATTGGCTTCCATGTGCATGGCGTTTTTATACAGCCATTGGCCCACTTGCAGGTAAGCGCCTTGGTACATGCCAAAAAGCAAAGCCGCCAGCAGCGGCAAAATAAGATAGAGGGATTTTTTCATAAGAAACCTAATTATTGTTATGAGAATGGGTATTAAAAGACAGTGCTTTATACCTGCAAGCCCCTTGGGGCTAACAGGTTAAATTACGCTAATTTTTTGCCTGAGATTTGCGCTCGCCCGTTTGTGCCTGGGTGCTGATGCGCTTGCCTGCGTGCAAAAACTCGATGGTTAGGTTATCGCCTGGGCGCGCGGTGGCGATGAGGTTCATGGTTTCGTGGGCATCGGTGGTGTCGCTGCTGTTAATTTTGACGATGATATCGCCCACGCTTAAACCCGCTTTGTCGGCGGGGCCTTGCGGGTAAATGCCTGTCACTATCAGCCCGCTGAGCTCTTTCGGCAGCTGCAAGGCATCCAAGAGCGCAGGGGTGGCTTCTTGTACTTCTACCCCAAGCCAACCGCGCACTGGGCTGCCGTGGGCAATGATGTCTTCAACAGTGCGCTCGGCAACGCTTGCGGGAATGGCAAAGCCGATGCCTTGGTTGCCGCCTGATTTCGAGAAAATGGCGGTATTAAGCCCAACCAATTCGCCGAGGGTGTTGACCAGCGCGCCGCCTGAGTTGCCTGGGTTAATGGCGGCGTCGGTTTGAATGTAGTTTTCGTAGGTGGACAGCCCCAAATGGTTGCGCCCCGTCGCGGAAACTATGCCCATAGTCACGGTTTGGCCTACGCCAAAGGGGTTGCCGATGGCCAGCACCACATCGCCAACACGTGCTTTTTTCTGCGATAGCGTGATGACGGGTAAATCGTTTAGCTCAATTTTAAGCACGGCCAAATCGGCTTCGGGGTCTGCGCCCACCACCAAAGCATTGGCATCGCGGCCATCGCGCAGCGCCACCACAATTTCATCGGCGCCTGTGATGACATGGTTATTGGTAATCACATAGCCATCGGCGCGCATGATGACGCCCGAGCCTAGGCTGGATTGAATGCGCTCGGTCGGCTGGGGTTGGATACGAAAAAAGCGCTGAAATAAAGGGTCATCGAAGATGGGGTGCAGCTGGCGTTTTACCAGGGTGCGAGTGTAAATGTTCACTACCGCAGGCGTGGCGATATCCACGGCATCGGCGTAGCTAAGCGGCGCTTTTTCAGGTTCGGGCTTGGGTGTGGCTTCTTCGTGAGGCGCTTCAGGCTGGGTTTCTTTTGCGCTGGCTTGCGCCTTAGGCTGGGGTGTTGCGCTTTCGGTATCCCAGAGTGAGAACAGGTTTTTCAGCTCGGGAGCGTAAAACAAAACCGCCAAAGCCACCGAACAGCCAACCAAGGCTGGTATAAGCAAATGATGCAAAAAGGTTGAAAAAACGCGCATTTGTGAAGACTCGCTAAAGGCCATACACTGCCAAAAATTGCGCGCATTGTAGCAGATGCGCAGGTTCTGCCTAAGAGGTTTTCCATGATTGCACGTCAAGCGCTTCTAGCGCATTTGGATGAGTTGTTGCAATGCGCCAACTACAAAGACTATTGCCCTAATGGCCTACAGGTGGCGGGTCGTAATGATGTTCGTCACATAATCACAGGCGTCAGTGCCAGCCAAGCTTTGCTCGATGAAGCGGTGGCGCGCGGGGCAGATGCCGTGCTGGTGCATCACGGCTATTTTTGGAAGGGCGAGGACGAGCGCATCATCGGCATCAAACAGCGCCGTTTAAAAACGCTGCTTACGCACGACATCAATTTAATCGCCTATCACTTGCCGCTGGATAATCACGCTCTGTACGGCAATAACGTGCAGCTGGCCAAGGTACTGGGCGTGGAAATTACGGGCGCGTTGGATGCCAGCAGTGCCACCGCACCGGGTTTAATTGGGCGTTTGCCGCAGGCACTTTGCGCGGCGCAAGTGCAGCAGCTACTCAGTGACAAGCTCGGCCGCAAGGCGCTGCATATTGGCGACCCACAGGCGCGCATAAAAACGCTGGCTTGGTGTACGGGCGCCGCGCAAAGCTATTTGCAGCGTGCGGTGGATTTGGGTGTGGATGCCTTTATTACAGGAGAAATTAACGAGCCCAGTGTGCACCTCGCCAGAGAGACGGGCGTGCATTTTTTCAGTGCAGGGCATCACGCCACCGAGCGCTACGGCGTCAAAGCCTTAGGCGAATACTTGGCGCAGCGTTTTGCTTTGCAAGTGGATTTTATCGACAAGGACAACCCTGTTTAGCTTTCGCGCCCTAAGTATTGGGGGTGGCGAATTTCTGCCAGAGCTGCTCCTCGGTAAGAGGGCGGCTAAAGAAATAGCCTTGGAACTCGTCGCAGCCGCTGCGGGTAAGCCAAGCCACTTGCGCGGGGGTTTCCACACCTTCGGCCAAGACGCTTAAGCCCAGCTGATGCGACATGCTCACGATGGCTTCGATCAATACCGCAGGGCGTTTGCCGTGCGCGCTGTATTCGCCCGCGTCGATATCGAGCACAAAAGAGCGGTCGATTTTGAGGGTGTGGATGGGCAGGTGTTTCAAGTACGACAAGCTCGAATAGCCCGTGCCAAAGTCATCCAGCGCAAAGCGAATACCGTGCTTGCCCAGCTGCTCCATTTTTTCGAGGGTGGCGGGCAGGTTGTCGGCCACCACCGATTCCGTCAGCTCGATTTCCAGCAAAGGCGCAGCGGCTCCAAGCTGCGCCAGCTGCGCTTCCACCGCCATAACAAAACTGGCTTCTTTAAACTGCTTGGGGCTGACGTTGATGGCCATGCTGATGTTTTTGCCCCATGCGGTATGGTGCAGGCGTTTCAAACAGGCGCTGGCTTCTTCGAGCACCCATTGCCCCAAGGGAATAATCAGCCCACTGGCTTCGGCTTCGGGAATAAAATCGGCGGGCGAAATCAGGCCGCGCGTGGGGTGATTCCAGCGTACTAGCGCTTCAAGCCCCAACAGGCGTTCGTTGGCGTCCATTTGCGGTTGGTAATGCAGCACCAGCTGATTGCCTGCGATCAGAGCTTGTTTTAAATCGTTGCGCAGCATCAAACGGTAGTTGGCGGCTTCTTGAAGGCTGTGGGCAAAGAAGCGCAGCTGGTTTTGCCCTTGCTCTTTGGCAAGGTGCATGGCGGTTTCGGCTTCGCGCAGCAGTTCTTGCGGCTCTTGGCTGTCGTTGGGAATCATCACGATGCCCGCGCCCGCGCTGAGGTGCAGGCTTTGCTCGTTGCTTTCAAGCGGCTGACTGATAACACTTAACAGAGCTTCAACCTCCGTTGAAGCTTGCAGCGAGGCTTGCGCCAAATCGCCTTGTAGGTTGACCAAGAGCACCGCAAAGGTGTCGGCTTCGACGCGGGCGAGGGTATCGGCTTGTTCTAGGCTTTCGCCCAAACGCTGAGCCAGTGCGCGCAGTACGGCATCGCCTGCGCTCATGCCCAAGGAGTCGTTGATGGCGGCAAAACCGTCGATGTTGAAAGTAATCAAGGCCGCGCGGCGGATTTCTTTTTGCTGCAAGCGCAATTCTTGGGTCAGACGTTCGAGCAAAAAGTGACGATTGGGCAGGCCTGTTAAGGGGTCGGAGAACGCCAAGCGCTGAATTTCGGCTTGGGCGGCGAGATCTTGGCGGCGGTCGCGCACGGCGACAATGCGCTGAGTTTTGCCCTGATAGCTGCGCTGGCAGACGTTGATTTCACAAGGAATGGGCGTGCCTTTGGCGTCCTGCAAGGTAATTTGCAAGCTGTATTCTTGGCCTCGATCGGCGCGCAGCTGCACCATAGGGCGGCTGTCTGCGGTTAAAAATTCAAAAATATTGCGGCCAATCAGCTCGTTGATGGGCACGCCAACCAGTTTTTCGGTGGCGCTGTTGGCGTCCACTATGATGCCGTCTTCGTGCAAAAACACCGCCTCAAAAGTCACCTCGGAAAGGTGGCGAAAGCGTGCTTCGCTGTCGGCCAAGGCTTGCATATTGCGATTGAGCGTCGCGGCCATCTCCTGCATGGCTTTTTCTAAAGTCGTAAATTCGCTGTTGCCTGCAAGCTGAGTTTTAGGGGTGAAATCCCCGAGGGCGATGGCGCGCATACTGTTAAGCAGAGCGTGTACAGGGCGAAAAATATAGAGACGCGATAACGCCACGAGCAGCAAGCCGCTTAACGTCATCAAGGCCGCAAAAATTAAAATTTGCTGTTTGAGGTGCCGCCAGGCCTGCTCTTTAATGCTGTTGAGGCTGTACTGAACAATAAAAGTCCCCTGAGTGCGCTTCGGCCCAAGCGTAATAGGCGCAATAGCCGTAACCTGATTATCTTGGATAAGCTTGACTAGGATCTTTTCGGTTTTGCTTTGTGCCACGGCATCGAGGAAGGCGGGGAGTTGTTCGGAAGCTTTGGCCGAGCTGCTACCTAAAATACGGCCTTGTGAGTCGAGCAGTAAGACCAGATTGATGCCGCTATTGAGCTCCGCTTCGGCAATCAGCTTCAAAGAAAACTCCGACTCTCCTTGTGCGCGTGCGCCCTCGATCAGACGTTTAGCCCAAGCAAATTCATAATCGACGGTTTCAGTGGTGAAGAGCTCGATGTTGGCGCGGTAATTTCTTTGTTCAAAAAACAGTAAAACCAAAAAAACAAGCACGCCCAAAAGGCCAAAAAACAGCGGCAAGCCTAGGCGTAGATTGAAGGTGGGCAGAGATGTCTTAACAGCTTTGGGCATGGAGCCTCCTAAGAAGGCGCAATTTTAGCCAAAAGCCCCAGTCTAGGCCATGATTTGGGAAAAAATACTGAAAATACTCAGGCCAAATGTTGTTGTGCCATCGTACCGAAAGCTGGTACATAAGATGCCAAAGTATGAGTGCCAATTCGGAAAGGGGGCTTTTGACCTAAATAGTCCTAACTGAAAAAGCAGCGTTCCCGCATTGTTCCGCTACCTTCCAAAAGTGCCCTAAGGCACATAATAACAACAAGGAGCTCGAACCATGATTCGCACCACTCTCACCGCTTTGGCCTTAACAAGCGCTCTCTTTTGCGCACCCGTACAGGCGATGTCCAAGGCTCCAGAAACGGGTTACACCCAAACCAAATATCCTATCGTCTTGGCACACGGCCTGTACGGCTTTGATAAATTGCTGGGCGTCGATTATTGGTACAAAGTGCCAGAAACCCTGCAAAAAGACGGCGCTAAGGTCTACATCACGCAAGTGGCCAACAGCAACACCCCTGAAGTGCGCGGCGAACAACTGATTGCCGAAATCGAGCGTATCCGCGCTATTACGGGTGCGGAAAAAGTGAATATTATTGGTCACAGCCACGGCGGCCCAACGGCACGTTACGTTGCTTCCGTTCGTTCTGATCTGGTGGCTTCTGTTACGACCATTGCGGGTGTGAACAAAGGCACGCCTGTTGCCGATACGCTGAAAAAATGGACAGACGGCTCCACCGAGTTTTCATGGCTTTTGGAAAACCTAGGTAACGCTTTGGCCAACGCCATTGCGTTCTTTTCCAACTCCAAATACGACCAAGACATCATGGCCTCTATGGGTTCGATGACCTTTGCCGAAGCCGAACGCTTCAACGCACAGCATCCTGCTGGTATTCCCACCACCGCCTGCGGTGAAGGTGCTTATGTGGTCAATGGCATTCATTATTATTCTTGGTCTGGCGAGCAACCCACCACCACCGGTGTGGACCCTCTGGAGGCCATCACCGTGGGTGCGTCCTTGTTCTTCCCCAAAGGCGAGCGTAATGACGGCTTAGTCGGCTCTTGCGCCTCGCACTTGGGCATGGTGATTCGTGACGACTTCTACATGAACCACTTGGATGAAGTGAACCAAACCTTTGGTATGCACTCCTTGTTCGATACCGACCCTCTGGAAGTATTCCGCACTCACGCTAACCGTTTGAAACAGGCAGGATTGTAAGATGAAGCTGTGGCAGGGCTTGGCGCTGACTTCGGTCGTTGGCGCAGGATTGGCACTGGGGTTTTACTCCAACCCCGAAGTTCGAGTGTTAGCCGATAAAACCAGTGCTTTAGCAAGCACTGCCCAGCCTTCTGCCTCTGTGCCAGAGGCCGCGCCTGCGGCTTTGGCCGAGCTTAAAACCTTTCGCGGTGCGCAAGTGGATGGCGCACTTCTAAGCGATCATCGCGGCCATTTGGTGGTCGATATGGCGCTGAAACACTGGATCGATTTTCACCTCAGTGCTTCAGGTGAGCTGAGCATCGCGCAAATCAAAGCCTATATGCAGGAGCAAATGCGCAAGCTGCCCGAACCTGCGCAGCACGAAGCCTTGAGCCTGTTGGATGCCTATTTGGGCTATCTCGATGCCTTGGCGCATTACGATGCCAAAGAAGCCAAAAGCGTGACTGGGGCGAACCTAAGTGACGTCGAAGCCCGCGTCTTGTGGCAGCAGCGTTTACGCCGCCAATGGTTAGAGCCGCAAGTGGTGGCCGCCTTTTTTACGGGTGATGAAGACATCGACCTTTACACTATAGCGGCGCAAAAACTGCGCAAAGAGGGCGCGTCGCAAGCGGAATTGGACGCTTTGGAAAGCACCTTACCCGAACCCATTATTCAGATGCGTGAGGAATCCCGCACTTTATTAAATCTGGCCAAAAGCGAAGAAGAACTGCGTAAAAACAACGCCAGTGCTGCCGAAGTTCAGGCTTGGCGCGTGCAAAAATACGGCGAAGCCGCCGCAGAGCGCTTGGCTCATTTGGATCAAGAACAAAACGCTTGGCGTGAGCGCTTACGCCAGTATCAGAGCTATGAAAACTCCCCCGCCCTCAAAAGCCTAAGCGCCAGCGAACGCGAGCAAAAACTGCAAAGCTATCGCGCTAAAGCCTTTTCCGATACCGAGCAAAAACGCCTTTCTGCGGCCTTGGTGCTGCTCGATGCCCAATAAAAAACAGGCGCACCCTGCGCCTGTTCGCTTGTCGATAAGCTGCACTTTGTTAGTGACGCAGGCTATCTTTCGTCACACAATTCACAGACGCGCCGTAAACCCATCCGTGGGGGCTCGACGATGGCCATCCAGGCCATCGACCAGCCAGGTTTCTTGTGCGCTGTTGGTGCATTCACCGCTGCCGTACGCTTTGATTTCGCCCGTTTCGAGGTTGGCGCGTAAGCAGCTGTTGTTGCCAATTCTCATGCTGCTGGCGGTAGGAAGAAGTGGTTTTCCTGCCTCGGTCAATTTGAGCTTTTGCGCCAGAGCCAGCAAGGCTTGGTCGGCCTCGGCCATTAAGTACGGGTACTGGGTTGTTGGCTAAAGCTTCGAGCATCTGCGTAAATTCGGCTTTCTCTTTATGCCACAATGCCTTGTAGTCGTGCTCTTTACCCACGATAACGGCGGGTGCCATAGCAGGCAAAGAGGCTGGGTCGGCAATAGCAATGGCATCACTGGCAGCAACATTCACGCACCTACCATAATGATTGCCGAAAAAGGCGCGGAGAAAATTCTAAACGACTGGAAATAGCCGTTAGCGTTATTAGAGTTTCTAAGCTTTAGGCGAGCGCGTATACTCAGCCTAAAGCATTAGAACAAGAATAACTATGACCCATACCATCAAGGCGGCGGCCATCCAGTTTGAAGCGATGGCAGGCGATGTCGCCGCCAACCTCAAACAACTCGAACATTTTATTCACACAGCCGCCCAAAATGGCGCGAAAATCATTGCTGTGCCTGAGTTTTGCACCTCGCAACTGCCGATGCAGGAAAAGGTTTCCAATGCCGTATTGCCCGTGGATAACCCAGTAGCGCGCCGTTTTCGTGAACTTGCTCAAAAGTACCAATGCTGGATTGGCGGCTCCATGCTGATTGCCGAGAGTGGCGAAATTTACAACCGTTACCATCTGTTTGAACCCAGCGGCCAAGTACATTGCCACGACAAAGACTACCCCACCATGTGGGAAGGCTGCTTTTATACCGCCGGCCAAGACGACGGCGTATTTAGCACTGAGCTAGGAGGTGTGGGCGCGGCCGTGTGCTGGGAGCTAATTCGTAACCGCACCGCCAAGCGCATGCACAACAAAGTCGGCCTGGTGATTACCGGCACTCACTGGTGGAGCGTACCGAAAAACTTATGGCCGCTAAGCTGGCTGCTTAAAGGCTTAGGGCGCACCAACCACCGACTTTCTAAACAAGCGCCAAGCGATTTAGCCAAACGTCTTGGCGTGCCTGTAATTCAAGCCTCGCACTGCGGTGAATTTACCTCTCGCCTGCTGCTGATTCCTGGGCTGAATATCAGCATTCCTTACCGCACTGAATTTGTCGGCGCCACGCAAATTGTGGACGGCCAAGGCCATGTGCTGGCCAGCCGTGACACAGCAGAAGGCCCAGGCATTGTTTATGCCGATATCAGCCTTGGCGCACAGCCAGCCAGCGAGCCTATTGGCGATACTTTCTGGCTACCTAAGCTGCCTTGGCTAATTCGCGCTTACTGGTGGCAACAAAACGCCTGCGCCACACCTTGGTACAAACGCTTTGGCCGCACTAACGGCTTAAACGCAGCCCAAAAAAATAAGGAATTAAAATGAATGCTGCCAATTTTGCTCTACTGGGCGCTGGGGTATTTTTCTTAACTGGGCTGCTTACTGGCGTGTGGAAATACGCCGAAATTATGCGCTCTGAAAAAGCACGGGCGTCTTATTATGTGGATATCGCCCATCGTGCCAGTTTGATGTATGCCTTTGCGGCTATTTTAGTGCGCGAATTTGTGCCTTACTCGCCTTTCTCTGAGGGTTTTACCTTTGCTTTAGTGGCCGCACAAATTCTGTTTTTTGGCTCAGCCATTATCACTTACTTAGTGCATGGCTGGCTTAAAGATACCAACAACCAACTCAAACGCCCGCACGTATTGGGCAAGCGCACCTTACCCAGCCTATTAGTGCGCGGCTATATGTGGGCGCTGATAGTGGCAGAACTCGGCGGCTTTGCGTTGATGCTAGGCGGTGCGCTGGTGACTATGACGCGCTAAATGTGCGCTTTGGCCATTTAATGACGTTATTCACCAGTAAAATACCACTGATAATCATCACAGCGCCCAGCACAAAGGCGCTGCTTAATGTTTCGTTTAGCAGTACCACGCCAGCTAATACACCAAAAATAGGCGTCATTAATGACAGTACGCCAAGGCGTGCTGCCCAGTAGCGGCGCAGCAGGTTAAACCAGATTAAATAAGTGACGAAAGACACCAGGAATCCTTGAAACGCAAGGCTGCCCCAAGTGGCTGGGGTGTTGCTGATATGCGTTTGCCCTGTCCAAAACACCAACGGCAGCAGCAATAAAAAGCCGCCTAATAATTGGTAAAACAAAGTTTGAGTGGGTGGGGCTTCGCTGAGTTTGGAACTGCGCACGACAACGGTGGTCAATCCCCAAGCCGCTCCTGCGCCGATGCCCCAAAGGTCGCCGAGTAAACTGTTTTCAAAACCTAGGCTTTGGCCTTGCAACATCAGTGGTAATAAAAAAATTACGGCAACGCCGAAAAAGGCTAACAGCACACCAGACCATTGTTGGCGATTTAACCGTTCTTCTGGCACAAAAATATGCAGCCCCAGTGCGGCAAAAAGTGGGGCGGTGTACAGAAATACGGATAAATGCGCTGCGCCGCCAAAACGCAGTGCTTGGGCCAGACACAAGAACTCCAGTGCAAATAAACTGGCGACCAGCGCTCCTGCGCGGCCAACACCTGTAAACCAAGTGCGATAATCGGTAACGCGGCTAAATAGCCACACACAAAGCGCAGCAATGCCCGAACGCAAGCAAACTTGCAGCAGCGTGCTGATGTCGCCCGCAACGGCTTTAATCACGCTTTGCTGCACGCCCCAAATAAAACAAAGAACCAACAGAATAAGAACCGCTTGGCGGTCTATGCTTTTGCGCATATGCACCTCGAAACTAAGGCGCGCATGCTAACGCGAGCGGCTAGGAAAGGCTATATGCGTAGGGTAAAGATAATAAATCTGCTTCTGGATAATCACGATGATTTTGATGGTCATGCCAAGCGTAACGAATTTACAACGCCAGAAGGGCTTATTTTAGGCTAAGGCGGCAGCGAATCTTTGCAATCACCGGGTTCGATTTTCAGTAAAACAAAACTCGATTTTTTAAAAGAATTAACCCTTGATATTAATGAGCTAGAAAAAGGTTTTGATGTGGATTTTTATCTAGGATTGGGATTAAGTCGTGGCCTGTATTTCGATAAAAAAACTTGGGGTGTTGATAAAGTCGTGGCAGGCGACCCAGGTGGTGCGGTAGCCGGTCTTTATCAGTATTTAATGCAAGAAATTCCTGCTAAAGCCGATTAGTAATCGCGAGGTGGATATTTCTTGTAATGTGATTCCTGCGCTAGTAGGCAACAGCACAGTGCTAGCCAATATGCTGCGTGTCTCTTGGGGCAATCAGGCCAGTGCTGTGACCGTTAAAGACGTGGCGAAACAACGAGCGCAAACGCATTAATTATTTGGGTAATTTTAAGGAGCGCAAGTGCGGTTTAACTAAAGCGTAAATCGCTGCTTGCGCTTCGGCCTTGGGATGGATGCCATCGGCCTGCATCAGCTTAGGTTTATCTGCAATGTCTTTTAATAAAAATGGCACAGCGGGAACCTGCATTTCTTTGGCTAAATCCAGATACATTTTTTGAAATAAACGCGTGTATTTTTCGCCGTAATTGGGCGGAATTTGCATACCTAAAAGTAAAACTTGGCTGTCGTTATTTTTTGCCAAGATAATCATGCTTTTT
>JAYRHO010000003.1:0-2425 GCA_041907245.1 Saccharospirillaceae bacterium | reverse complement strand
CCTAAAGCTTGGATAGGCAGCAAGCAAACCGCTCGTTTTAAAAATGAACAATGCGAGCGCGTGGTCAATAGCGATTGGCGGCCTTTTGTCGCGGAAGGCTATTACTCCCTGTCGCAAAAAAGTTTGCAGGCGCTCTTTGCGGTACTTTCTACCTATTTTAATTATTTGGTGAGCGAGGATTATTTGCGCGTTAATCCCATCGCTTTGATTCGCCAAAAAAGTAAATTTTTGCAACGCCATGCCTATCAAGATCCCATTCGCCGTATTTCCAATTTGCAGTGGGATGTGGTGCTGGAAACCGTCGAACAAATGGCAGCGGAAAACCCAGTCGAGCACGAGCGTTCGCTCTTTGTGATGCGGTTATTATTTGGGCTGTATTTGCGTATTTCCGAGCTGGTCGCCGATGAACGCTCTACGCCCGTGATGGGCGATTTTCACCAAGACAGCGACAACAATTGGTGGCTTAAAGTGATAGGTAAAGGCAACAAAGCGCGCTTGGTTACCGTGTCCGATGACATGCTGGCAGCGCTGAAACGCTATCGCTTGCATTTGGGCTTGCCTGCTCTGCCCTACGTTGCCGAGCAAACGCCTTTAGTACCCAAAATAAAAGGCAAAGGCCCTGTTACCAGCACAAGGCAAATTCGCTATTTGGTGCAAAACTGCTTCGATGCCGCCTTTGAGCGCATGCGCGCACAGGGCTTAGAAGACGAAGCGCAGGAGCTAAAAGTCGCCACCGTACACTGGCTGCGCCACACAGGTATTTCCGAGGATGTGAAGTTTCGCCCCAAAGAGCACGTCAAAGAAGACGCAGGCCACGCCAGCATGGCCACCACCGACCGCTACATAGACGTGGAGATGCGTGAACGCCACGCCAGCGCCCGCCACAAAAAACTCAAGCCCGAGCTGTAACGCAAGCTCTAGGCTTAAACCCCCTATTGCCGCTATAATCGCCGCCTTTTGAGCCTCCAAAGCCTGCCTATCATGAAGTTCGTTATTAAGCTTTTTCCTGAAATTACCGTTAAATCCGACAGCGTGCGCAAAAATATGACCAAAATTTTGGGGCAAAACTTGCGCACTATTTTTCGTCGCCATGAAATCTCGGCCGATGTGCAAAATCGCTGGGATAATTTGGTCGTAGTGTTTAATAAGTCCGATGAAAAAACACGCTTGGACGCCATCAGTATTTTATCGCACACCCCAGGCATTGCTTATGCGCTGGAAGTGGCCGAATTTCCTTTTCAAACGCTCGATGAAGCCTACCAGCATGTGCGCGACACCTACCGTGAGCGCTTAGCAGGAAAAAGTTTTTGCGTCCGTTTAAAACGCGCAGGCAATCACGATTTTACATCCAACCAAGCCGAAGCCTACATGGGCGGCGGTTTATTAAAAGAAACTCAGGCACGCAAGGTCGATTTACACCATCCTGAAGTCACGGTTTTGGCCGAGCTTAGAAATGACAAAGTACAGGTGGTAAAACAAAGCGTAAAAGGCTTGGGCGGCTATCCATTAGGCAGCCAAGGTGAAGTGCTGTCTCTAATTTCTGGCGGTTTTGATTCCACCGTAGCCAGTTATTTAATGACGCGCCGTGGTTTAAAAACGCATTTTTGTTTCTTTAATTTAGGCGGCATCGCCCATGAAATTGGCGTCAAACAAGTGGCCAATTATTTATGGGAAAAATACAGCGAAAGCCACCGAGTCAAATTTATTACTGTGCCTTTTGAAGGTGTAGTGGCTGAAATTTTAAAAAATGTCGATACCCCACAAATGGGCGTGGTCTTAAAACGCATGATGCTACGCGCGGCCTGCGCCATTGCCGAAAACAATCACATCAGCGCACTGGTAACAGGCGAAGCTGTGGCGCAAGTAGCCAGTCAAACCATTACCAATTTAAACGTCATCGACGAAGTGGCCGACCGCATGGTGCTGCGCCCTTTAGCCGCCATGGACAAGCAAGATATTATCAATATCGCACGCCGCATCGGCACCGAAACCTTTGCCGCCAAAATGCCCGAATACTGCGGCGTGATTTCTGTTAATCCCACCGTGGTTGGCGACAGAGAAAAAGTAGCGATTGCCGAAAGCAAATTTGATTTTTCTGTTTTAGAAGCCGCTATTTATAACACCAAATACGAACGCATCGACGCGGTTCTAAATGGCAAAGAAAGCGGCCTTGAAAACCTAGAGTTGGTTAAAACTCCAGCACCCAGCGATATTATTATTGATATTCGCCACCCCGATGAAGCCCTTGATGCGCCCTTGGTACTGCCTAGCAATAGGATTATTGCTTTGCCTTTTTACGAGCTGGAGCAAAAAATTGTCCAGCTATTAAAACAGCACGACAGCGCCCGTTTTTTACTCTATTGCCAAAAAGGCACTATGAGTAAAATCCACGCGCATCATTTAAACCAAGAGCACGCAGGGCGCT
>JAYRHO010000002.1:0-8800 GCA_041907245.1 Saccharospirillaceae bacterium | reverse complement strand
CATAAGTGGTGATATTAATGAGTTTGCCAAGCATTGCACCGCGCCGATTTTGGCCATCACTGGTTCAAACGGCAAAAGCACAGTCACGACTTTGGTGGGTGAGTTGCTGAACGCCGCAGGCATTAACACACAAATCGGTGGCAATATTGGTTTGCCTGCGTTGGATCTGCCCAAAGCAGATATATATGTGCTGGAGCTTTCCAGTTTTCAGCTGGAAACCACGGAAAATTTAAAGGCAAAAGCGGCGGTCATTTTAAACCTCAGTGAAGATCATATGGATCGTTATTCAGGTATGGATGACTACCTCGCAGCCAAGCAACGCATTTTCCAAGGCTGCGAATTTAATATTTATAATCGCGACGACAGTTGCACCTTGCCACATGACTATGCCGCGTTGAGTTTTGGTTTGGGTGCACCCAAAGCCGGTGAATTTGGTTTGGTTAAAGTCAATGGCGAAAGTGTTATCGCTTTTGGCGATACGCAGTTGGTTAAAGCCTCCGAGCTTAAAATTAAAGGTTCACACAATTTAGCCAATGTCATGGCAGCATTAGCTTTAGTAAAAGCGGCGGGAGTGGCGCTTGAAAAAGTGTTGCTTGCGCTTAAAAACTTTGCCGGTTTGGATTTTCGTTGTCAGTGGCTGGGTGAGCGTGCAGGCGTTACTTTTTATAACGACTCAAAAGGCACCAATGTGGGTTCTACACTCGCCGCGTTAGCAGGTTTGGGCAGTGAAATTCAGGGGAAAATCTGGCTGCTTGCAGGTGGGGATGGCAAAGGCCAAGACTTTTCACCTTTAGCACAAGCTTGTCGAGCCTATGCCGCCGAAGTGCTTTGCTACGGACGCGACGGCGCGCAAATTGCGCAAGCCGTTAAAGATGCCGTAGCCACCTCAGTGCAGGCTACGCTCAATGACGCTTTTGCGCGCGCGCTGCTACTGGCAAAACCAGGCGATGTCATTGTACTTTCGCCTGCCTGTGCCAGCTTCGATCAATACCGTGATTATGTACATCGCGGTGAAGTATTTACCTATATGGTGCAGGAGGCGTTATGTCATTAACGGCGCTTTCTTGGCAGCACAAACAGCCGTTATTTTTACCTTGGCTGGCGCTGATGGTTTTGGGTTTGATTATGGTGAGCACCGCCTCAACGGGGGTGGGTGAGCATTTGGCGCATAATTATTTTTACTTCATTATTCGTCAGGTTATTTATGTTTTTTTAGGGCTAATTACTTTTTATGTGGTGTCGCTGATTCCAATTCGCTTGTGGCAGCAATGGGATGTGGTTTTTCTGCTTGTTGCTATTGTGGCTTTGATTTTGGTGTTTTTTCCAGGCATAGGTCACGAAGTAAAAGGCAGCCGCCGCTGGTTAAATTTAGGCATTATTAAAGTGCAGGCTTCAGAGGTTGCCAAGCTCGCTATTGTGCTTTTTACCTCGGGTTATTTGGTGCGCCGCCAAGAAGAAGTGATGCAAAGCTGGAAAGGATTTGCAAAACCCTTAGCGATTATTGGAGTGATGCTCACGTTGTTATTGCTTGAGCCAGACTTTGGTGCCGCCTTTGTGTTGGCTGGCGCGGTGATGGTGCAATTATTTTTAGGCGGTGTGAAAGCAGGGCAGTATTTTTTACTGGTTATTGTTGTCACTATTTTGGGTGTGCTGGCATTAAGTTTTGAAACCTACCGTTTAGAGCGCATCACCGCTTACCTAGATCCTTGGGCACCCGAGCACGTTTACGGTACGGGCTACCAATTAACGCAATCTTTAATTGCTTTTGGTCGTGGCGAGTTCTTTGGTGTCGGTTTGGGTGAAAGCATTCAAAAGCTTTTTTATCTTCCAGAAGCTCACACCGACTTTGTTTTTGCCATTTGGGCTGAAGAAACGGGTTTGGTGGGTGCTTTATTTGCGCTGTCGTTATTAATTTGGTTGGTGGCGTTAATTTGGCACAGCGTTTGGCAGCAGCAAAAAAACATGAAAATGTATGCAGCCTATTGTTCGGCGGGTATTGCCGTGCTTTTTAGTTTGCAGATTTTGATCAATATCGGTGTAAACACGGGCATGTTGCCTACTAAGGGTTTGACTTTGCCTTTTTACAGTTATGGCGGCAGTAGTTTGCTGATTTGTTGCACCATGGTCGCCATCGTTTTGCGTTTGAATTACGAAGATTTATCGGCTTCTGAGCATACGGAGGCGGCGCATGGCTGAGTTAAAACGCATGATTATTATGGCAGGTGGCACGGGCGGTCATGTATTTCCTGCCTTAGCTGTTGCCAAAGAATTAAATGCTCAGGGTGTGGAAGTGCATTGGCTGGGCACGCGCAAGGGAATTGAAAACGACTTGGTGCCCAAAGCAGGGTTTGAGCTGCATTATGTGGATATTGCGGGTGTGCGCGGTAAAGGGTTGCTGGGTAAACTTTTGGCTCCTTTGCGTATTTTAAAAGCCGTTTATCAAGCGCGAAAAATAGTTAAGAAAATTCAGCCTCAGGCCGCATTGGGTTTTGGTGGTTATGCCACAGGGCCAGGCGGTGTTGCGGCCAAACTTTGTGGCGTGCCTTTGCTTATTCATGAGCAAAATGCCGTAGCAGGTCTTACCAATAAATTACTGGCACCCTTAAGCCAAGTGGTCATGCAGGCTTTTCCCAATGCCTTACCTAAGGCATTGACGGTCGGCAATCCTGTGCGCGCCGAAGTGGCAAATCTGCCTGCGCCGCAGCAACGTTATGGTGACAAGATCGATAAAAAAACACCGCTCAATATTTTGGTTGTTGGTGGCAGTTTGGGGGCGCAGGCATTAAATAAAGCCGTATATGAGGCTATGCAATTATTGCCAGAACATGAGCGCCCTGTTTTGTGTCATCAAGTAGGTAAACAAAATTTTTCTGAAGTAAAAAGTGCTTACCAGCAAGCAGGAATTAAAGCAGAGGTTGTGCCTTTTATTGACGACATGGCAGCGGCCTATCAGCAGGCTGATTTGGTGCTTTGTCGCGCGGGAGCCTTAACCGTAAGCGAAATTGCCGCAGCAGGTTGCGCTGCTTTATTTGTGCCTTTTCCTTTTGCTGTCGATGATCATCAAACCGCAAACGCACAATTTTTAGTAAAGCAGCAGGCTGCGTTGCTGCAACCGCAACAACAACTCAGCGCCGCGTATTTGGCGCAGACTTGGCAATATTATGCACAGCATCGTGAAAAGCTTTTGCACATGGCAACTCAGGCACATGCGTTAGCGCAAACTCAAGCGACCACAGACGTTCTACAACAAATTAAGAGGTATTATCGTGGTTGAAACGACTCATCCTAGCCAGCGTTATTTAATTCCAGAAATGCGCCGTATTCGTCGTATCCATTTTGTTGGCATTGGTGGTGCGGGCATGTGCGGCATCGCTGAGGTTTTATTAAATCAAGGCTACAAAATTTCAGGATCCGATATTAAAGAAAGCACCGTGACTTTGCGTTTAGCAACGCTGGGTGCAACGGTTTACATTGGTCATCAAGCAGAAAACATCGAGGCCGCCGATGCCTTGGTTGTATCGACGGCCATTGACTTGAGCAATCCTGAAATATTGGCGGCCAAAGAAAAGCGTATTCCTATTGTGCGTCGCGCTGAAATGCTGGCCGAGCTGATGCGTTTTCGTCATGGTATTGCCATTGCGGGCACGCACGGAAAAACCACGACAACCAGCATGGTGACCTCGGTTTTGGCTGAAGCGGGTATGGATCCAACCTTTGTGATTGGTGGCAAATTAAACAGTGCAGGCACTAACGCGCATTTGGGAGCTAGCCATTATTTGGTTGCCGAAGCCGATGAAAGTGATGCCTCATTTTTACACTTGCAGCCTATGGTTTCCATTGTGACCAATATCGATGCCGATCACATGAGTACCTATGGCGGTGACTTTGAAAAACTAAAACAAACCTTTATCGATTTTTTGCACAATTTGCCTTTTTATGGTTTGGCGGTTGTGTGTTTGGACGATGAAGTTATCCGTGAAATTTTGCCGCAAATCGGCAGGCCAACCATTACTTACGGTTTAAATGAAGCCGCCGATTATCGTGCTATTAATATCGAACAGCAGGGTTTATTTACGCGCTTTACCGTCTTGCGTCCGCAAAATCGCCCACCTTTGGCGATTTGTTTGCGTATGCCTGGCAAGCACAATGTGCTTAATGCTTTGGCAACCATTGCGGTGGCCGACGATGAAGGCGTAGAAGACAAAGACATTATTAGCGCGTTGGAAAAATTCTCAGGCGTAGGCCGTCGCTTTACCGTGCTGGGTGAATATCCGCTGGCCGATAAAAATATTATGTTGGTTGATGATTACGGCCATCATCCACGCGAATTGGAAGTGACTATCGAAGCCATTCGTAAAGGTTTTCCAGAGCGTCGTTTGGTGATGGTGTTTCAGCCTCATCGTTACAGTCGGACGCGTGATCTTTACGATAATTTCGCGCGCGTACTTTCTTCTGTGGATGCGTTATTGCTTATGGATGTTTATCCCGCAGGAGAAAAGCCCATCGCAGGAGCGGACAGCAAAGCGTTATGTGGCAGTATTCGTCAGCGCGGCAATTTAGATCCCATTTATATCAGCCGTGATGACAGCATCGAAGAACCGTTAAAAAAATTATTACAGCCTGGTGATTTGTTATTGCTGCAAGGTGCGGGCGATATCGGCACGCTGGCGCAAAATTTGGCACAACAATTACCTTTATGGCTTACCGAGGTATCAGTATGAATGTAACGGCACTGGGTAAAATTGCCGTATTAATGGGCGGCGAATCCGCAGAGCGTGCGGTGTCGTTGCGCAGTGGCAATGCGGTATTTACGGCATTGCAAGAGGCAGGCGCGGATGTGATTGCGATTGATGTGCAAGGCGATGCTTTGACGCAATTAGTACAAGAGCCTTTTGACGTGGCTTTTATTGCCATGCACGGTCGTGGTGGTGAAGACGGTTGTATTCAAGGCGTATTGGAATGGCTAAAAGTGCCTTACACGGGCAGCGGTGTGATGGCGTCGGCGTTGGCGATGGATAAATGGCGCACCAAAATGTTGTGGCAGTGTGCAGGTATTCCAACACCCAAGGCTTTTTTATTGGATACCCAAAGTGATTGGCTGCAAGTCATTAGTGAATTAGAACACAACGCCATTGTGAAACCTGCGCGTGAAGGCTCCAGCATTGGTATGCGCCGCGTACAAAATTCGCAAGACTTGCAAGAGAGTTTTGTTTACGCCAGCCAGTACGATGCCTTGGTGCTTGCGGAGCAATGGATTACAGGGGCGGAGTTTACGGTTGCAGTGGTGGACGGCGAAGTGTTACCACCCATTCGCCTAAAAACCAGCCACAGCTTTTACGATTATGAAGCGAAATATCAAGCAAACGATACGCAGTATTTAGTGCCTTGCGGTTTAAGTGCTGAAAAAGAACAAGAATTAAAAGACATTGTTTTTAAAGCATTCCAAGTGCTGGGTTGCGAAGGCTGGGCGCGTATTGATGTGATGCAAGATCAAGCAGGCCATTTTTGGTTGTTGGAAGCCAATACCGCGCCTGGCATGACCGATCACAGTTTAGTGCCCATGGCGGCCAAAGCCGCAGGCATGAGTTTTACCGATTTGGTTGTGCGCTTGTTGCGCAATGCCAAGGAAAAATAATATGGCCAAAAAACCCACAGTTGCACCGCGTGGTGCAACGCCAAAAGTTGCAGAAAAAGAAAAACGCAAAATGGATTTGCGTTTGCCTGAACTGCCTTGGCGCTGGTTATTGCTACCCGCAATAGCTGTGGTTGGTGTGTTTTTTTCTTGGCAGAGTTATCGCTGGGCTTATCAAAATTGGCCTATTGAAAAAGTAGAGGTAACGGGGCGCATGGCGGTATGGAACGCCGAGCGTATCGCGCAGCAGTTAAGCTGGGTCAAAGGCGAAAGTTTTTTGTCTTTGGATGTGGATAAAGTACGGCAGGATTTAGCTGCTCTGCCCTTAATTGCGCAGGTGCAGGTTGCCAAACACTGGCCTTCGGTTTTGCGTGTGCAAATTGTTGAAGATGTGCCCATTGCGTTGTGGAACGATGATCTGTTGTTAAATGCAAATGGCGTGCTCAGTGCCATACCGCCAGGTTTAGACACCAACACGTTAACGGCCATCGAGGGGCCGAGAACGCAAACGCAGGTCGCGGTGCGCTACTTTCGTCGCATTCAACAATTGCTGAATTCACAAACAGTGAAAGTGAATAGTTTAAAAATTTCCGAAGTCGGTTCGATCGCGGTGATTTTAAGTAATGGCTGGCAGGTGGAGTTTGGCCGTCAGTATTTTGAAGACCGCATTATTCGCCTTGAGCAGCTGTTGCGTTATTTGCCGCAAGAAAAAGTTGCCAAGATTGATTTACGTTATGGGAAAGGTGCCGCAATTAGCTGGCGTACAGGGGAGATGAGCTGATGACATTTCAGCAAAAACAAATGCTGGTTGGTTTGGATATTGGTACATCCAAGATTGTTTGTATCGTGGGCGAGCTGGGTTTAGACGGCAATATCGAAATTGTTGGCTTAGGCTCTTCGCCCAGTCGCGGCTTAAAAAAAGGCGTGGTGATTGATATCGAGTCTACTGTGCAGGCGATTAAACGTGCAGTGGAAGAAGCCGAGCTTATGGCTGGAGTTAATATCCATTCCGTTTATGTCGGTATTGCAGGCAACCATATTCAATCAACCAATTCGCAAGGCGTGGTGGGTGTTCGTGATGGTGAAATCACCGCCATGGATATTGAGCGTGTTATTGATGCGGCGCAGGCGGTGGCTTTGCCGCAAGATCAGCGCATTTTGCATGTGCTACCACAAGAATACATCGTCGATAATCAAGAGGGCATTAAAGAGCCCATTGGCATGTCGGGTGTGCGCCTTGTTACGAAAGTGCATTTGGTGACGGCATCGGTCAATGCTGCGCAAAATATCGAGCGTTGTGTGCAGCGTTGCAATCTGCAAATTGACGATTTAATTCTGGAACAATTGGCATCGAGCTACGCGACTTTGACCGATGATGAGCGAGACCTTGGCGTGTGCTTGGTGGATATCGGTGGCGGCACAACCGATATGGCGATCTTTACCGATGGAGCCATTCGTCATACGCACGTTATTCCTATTGCGGGTGACCAAGTTACCAATGATATTTCACAAGCGTTGCGCACACCGACTCAGCACGCAGAAAAAATTAAAGTGAAATACGCCTGTGCGTTAACTCAGCTGGCCAAGCCCGATGAAACCATTAAGGTTCCCAGCGTTGGCGATCGTCCTCCACGAGATTTAGCGCGTCAGCAATTGGCGGCGGTGGTAGAGCCTCGTTATGACGAGCTGTTTACTTTGATTCAAGCGGAAATTCGTCGCAGTGGTTTTGAAGATTTAATTGCGGCGGGCATAGTACTAACAGGTGGCACGGCAAAGATGGAAGGTGCAGTGGAATTGGCTGAAGAAATTTTCCATATGCCTGTGCGATTGGCTAAGCCTCAGGGCGTAACAGGTATGGGGGATATTATCAATAATCCGATTTATGCCACGGCTGTGGGTATCTTGATGTACGCCGCCAAACAACAAAAAAATAAAATTAAAAACTTGCCACAAGAAGAAAGCAAAAAAATGAATTTAAATCGCGTAAAAGAGTGGTTTAAAAACAATTTTTAAGATTAAATAATAGCCAAGTGAGCTAGGGGATAAGCCATGACCGACAAGAGAGATGGGGATATGTTTGAATTAGCCGATGAAGTACAACAAAACGCTGTAATTAAAGTCGTAGGTGTGGGCGGTGGCGGCGGTAACGCTGTGAAGCACATGCTGGCTGGCAATGTTGAAGGCGTGGAATTTATTTGCGCCAACACCGATGCTCAGGCGTTGCGCGATATTTCTGCGCGTTCGGTTATTCAGCTAGGCAATGAATTAACCAAAGGTTTGGGTGCGGGCGCAAACCCAGAAGTTGGCCGTCAGGCCGCACTGGAAGATCGTGAGCGCATCGCAGAAGCCATCAAAGGTGCGGACATGGTATTTATTGCCGCAGGTATGGGTGGTGGTACGGGCACAGGAGCCGCGCCTATCGTTGCCGAAGTGGCGAAAGAATTAGGTATTTTAACTGTCGCCGTGGTCACCAAACCTTTTAGTTTTGAAGGTAAAAAGCGTTCAGCTATTGCAGATCAGGGTTTAAAACAACTGGCCGAGCATGTGGATTCCTTGATTACGATTCCCAATGAAAAGCTCATGGCGGTGCTTGGCAAAAATGCCAAGCTGACACAGGCCTTTGATGAAGCCAATAACGTGCTTAAAGGCGCAGTACAGGGTATTGCTGATTTAATTACACAGCCAGGTTTGATCAACGTCGACTTCGCCGACGTGCGCACAGTGATGTCCGAAATGGGTCAGGCCATGATGGGTACTGGTGTGGCTTCAGGTGAAAATCGTGCCGCCAAGGCAGCCGAAGCGGCCATTCGTAGCCCACTGCTGGAAGATATTGATTTGCGTGGCGCGCGCGGCATTTTGGTTAACGTCACAGCGGGCTTGGATTTTTCCATCGGTGAGTACACGGAAGTTGGAAACTTGGTTGGCGAATTTGCAGCCGATAGCGCTACGGTGGTTGTTGGTACTGTTATCGATCCCGAAATGAGCGATGAAGTACGCGTGACCGTCGTGGCAACAGGTTTGGGTCGCAATCAGCAAGCTCAGGCAGCGCCTGCGGCACAAGCGCAAACTCAGGCCCAAGCCGCCGTTTCGCCACAGGCGCAGGCACAAGCGGCCGCTGAACGCCCTGCAAAGGTTGTTGATAACACGCCACGCACCGCCGATGGTCGT
>JAYRHO010000001.1:0-6781 GCA_041907245.1 Saccharospirillaceae bacterium | reverse complement strand
TGGTCTGATGGCCAAGCCAGACGGCTCCATTATCGAAACCCCCATCGTGGCCAACTTCCGCGAAGGCTTGAACGTACTCCAGTACTTCACCTCCACCCACGGTGCGCGTAAAGGTTTGGCGGACACTGCCTTGAAGACAGCGAACTCAGGTTATCTGACTCGTCGTCTGGTGGACGTCGCCCAAGACTTAGTCGTAACCGAGCGCGATTGCGGCACCGAAGACGGCCTCGTCATGACTCCGCTGATCGAAGGCGGTGACGTAGTAGTAGGCTTGGGTGCACGTATTCTGGGTCGTGTTGTGGCCAAAGATGTGTACAAGCCAGGCTCAGTCGGTGATGTCGTTGTCCCTGCGGGCACCTTGATCGACGAAAACTGGGTGCGCACCATTGAAGCGGCCAGCGTGGACGAAGTGATTGTGCGCTCTGCCATCACTTGCGAAAGCCGCGTCGGTATTTGCTCTTGCTGCTACGGTCGTGACCTAGGTCGCGGTCATCAGGTTAACGTTGGTGAAGCAGTGGGCGTTATCGCCGCGCAGTCCATCGGTGAACCTGGTACACAGCTGACCATGCGTACGTTCCACATCGGTGGTGCGGCCTCTCGTGCCTCTGCCGCCGACAGCGTAGTCGTGAAGAACAACGGTACTATCCGCTTGAACAACATGAAGACCGTAACTCGTGCCAACGGTGATTTGGTTGCCGTGTCGCGTTCGGGCTTTATCAGCATTACCGATGAATTTGGCCGTGAACGCGAACACTACAAGCTGCCTTACGGTGCGGTCATCAGCGCCAAAGACGGCGCGACGGTACAAGCTGGCCAAAAAGTCGCGGCATGGGATCCACACACTCACCCCATCGTGGCGGAAGTCGCTGGTAAGATGGAATTTGTGGGCATGGAAGAGGGTATCACCATCAACCGTCAGACCGACGACTTGACTGGCCTCTCGAACATCGAAGTGATCGACCCCAAAGACCGTCCTGCCGCAGGTAAAGACATTCGTCCCATGGTGAAACTGGTCGATGCCAAAGGCAACGAGGTGCTGCTGCCAGGCTCTAACGCCCCCGCTCAGTACTTGCTGCCTGCTCATGCCTTGGTTAGCCACAACAACGGCGACCAAGTGGGCGTGGGTGACATTCTCGCGCGTATTCCTCAAGCCTCCTCAGGCAACAAGGACATCACAGGGGGTCTGCCTCGCGTTGCCGACCTGTTCGAAGCGCGCAAACCCAAAGAGCCTGCTATTTTGGCGGAAATCTCGGGTGTGGTGGGCTTTGGCAAAGAAACCAAGGGCAAAAAACGTCTGGTTATCACCCCCAAAGACGGTGGCGAGCCTTACGAGGAGCTGATCCACAAATGGCGTCACCTCAACGTGTTTGAAGGTGAAAACGTGGAAAAAGGCGAGGTCATCTCCGACGGTCCAATGAACCCGCACGACATTCTGCGCTTAAAGAGCGTAGGCGAGCTGGCGATGTACATCACCAACGAAGTGCAAGAAGTTTACCGCTTACAGGGCGTAAACATCGACGACAAACACATCGAAGTGATCGTGCGTCAAATGCTGCGTAAAGTGCTGATCCATGAAAATGGCGACAGCAGCTTTATCCCGGGCGACCAAGTTGAATTCTCGGCCTTCTTGGAAGAGAACGAAAAACTGGTTGCACAAGGCAAGATCCCCGCCAAAGGCGAGCGTGTACTCTTGGGTATCACCAAAGCCTCCTTGGCGACCGAGTCCTTCATCTCTGCCGCATCGTTCCAAGAAACGACGCGCGTACTGACCGAAGGTGCGGTAACGGGCAAAGTGGACTACCTGCGTGGCTTGAAAGAGAACGTCGTCGTAGGCCGTTTGATCCCTGCGGGCACGGGCCTGGCCTACCACGCCGAGCGCAAGCGCAAACGTGGCAGCCGTGAACAAGAACGCAGCAAAGCCGCTCCCAGCATCGGCATCAGCGCCGACGAAATGGAAGCCAAGTTTAACGAAGCCTTCGGCGAGAGTTAAACCCAGCACGACAAAGACCCGCTTCGGCGGGTTTTTTTATGGGTGCTGGTTGGGAGTTTGGGGTTGGGAGTTGGGCGTTGAGGGTTGGGCGTTGGGGGTTGGAGTTGGGGGTTGGAGTTGGGGGTTGGAGTTGGGCGGGGAGCCGAGAGCCAAGAGTAATCGTCATCCTGCGCGTGTCATCCTGCACGCAGTTGCAGGACGCAGGACGCGGAATGACAGCATCCATCGGTTAGGTGCAGTGTATTGGGGGGTGAGCGTGAAAAGCAGGCAATAAAAAACCCAGCCGAAGCTGGGTTTAAAACATCTAGCTAAGCGTATTAGTAAATGGGAGTAATATGCACTTCACCAGATATAGTAATACCAGAGCTATTTACTATGGTGCCACCGAATACGTTGAATGATTTATTGGTGCCATCAGCTAAACGCACAACTAAGCCAGAATAAGTCACGCGAGTGTTTTTACCGCTGGTATCAGTGATTGATTTACCATTAACAAAACCAGGAGTTACAGTCACAACGTTACCTGAAACTGAAACGCTAGCAGATGGATTGGCTAAATAGCCGTTATAGGTAGCAGTTTGGTTTATGTTGGCATTGTCTACAGCATCGGTTGCAAATACAGCTGAACCTTTGGTAACCACTTCAACTGGTTTGCTAAAGGTCAAAACCAGCGCGCCAGTAGGAGTAACAGTTAAGTCAGACTCATTAGAAGCTTTGGTAACATACAAGCCTTCGTTTACACCAACAGAAATCTTAGACAGTGCTAAAGTTTGTTGTTTATTGGCAGTACCTACAGTAAAGGTAGCGCCAGCAAAGTTTTCAACGTCAATACCATCAACTACAGCCGCAGGAACGCGAGCGGTATAAGAAGCACCTAGAACTAAGCTAGAACCAGCGAAAGTGGCAACGCCATCTGCATCGGTAGTAGCTGTTAACTTAGTTTGAGTTTCAGTGCCAGCTAGAGGGGTAAGCATGTTGGCTTGAGGATTATTCAGTGTGTTAGCTGTTGTGTTATTGTAGGTCAGTTCAACCACTTGGTTTGCTGCACGTTTGTTATTGTAAGTGACAGTAACTTGATAGCTTGCAGCTTTGGCGCCCACGGGGTACAAATTCACATTCGCAAGTTTGAATACAGTTTCGTCTTGCAGGCCTTCACGAGAACCGATAGGAAAGGCAACAGCAGCCCACAGGTCTTGGTAGCCTTCTGCGCTTACTTTTACTTTGTAAGTGATGTTATTGTTAGTCGTAGAAGGAATGCCGCTAATTACATAGTAGCCATCTTCCTTTTTATTGAACTTGGCTTCGCGGATATCGCTGCCTTGGTACAGTTTCAACGTGGCGGTAGTGATGGGCTGTAAGGTTTGAGCATCGCGCACATGACCAGACATGGTGGTAGTAATATCATGGTAGTTTACGTTGGTGCCATTGCCCCATTCGTTACCTTGGCCTTCACCACCGCAAGCGGTCAGCATTAAGGGAGCAGCAACAACAGCGGTTGCCAATGCTAAAGTTTTGATCGATTTCATTTTGAGTCCTCAAGAAAAATTGCTTTGCAGGGATAATTGATCAGCAATACAGCAATCCCTGCTTTCCGTTTTAAACGGTAGCGGAATGTTACGCAATGTAACGGCTGCTGTAAACAGCACAGCCAAGCCTTTCTTTCGATATCAATTCGACCTTTGTCTAAAAAATGCCAAAATTTCCTTGGCGGCTTTGGGAATCGGTAAGAAATCACAAAGGCATGGCGGCACATTCAGTTTCAATTCAGATTCTTATGCTAATCTTGGCGGCATTCCCATAACAAAAACGAGGTTTTTAGTATGTACAATTCTTCCAAATATCACCCATTACAGGCCACGCTGCATTGGTTAACGCTGTGGCTTTTAGTGGCGGTTTACGTTTTGATCGAGTTTAAAGGCATCTATCCCAAAGGCAGTGAGCCGCGCGAGCTGATGAAACACTGGCATTTTATGCTGGGTGCGCTGGTGTTGGTGGTTACCTTGGTGCGTTTGGTGCTGCGGGCGAAGTTTCCTGCCCCTGCCATCACCCCCAATCCACCTGCGTGGATGAGCGCCTTGGCCAAACTGATGCATGTGGCGCTTTATGCCTTTTTAATAGCGATGCCTGTGCTGGGCTGGTTAACGCTCAATGCTCACGGTAAAGCTGTGCCTTTCTTTGGTTTGGAGCTGCCGCATCTCATTGATGAAAACAAAGAGCTGGGCAAGCAGCTAAAAGAAATGCACGAAACCTTGGGCAAAGTAGGCTACGCCCTGATTGGCCTGCACGCGCTGGCCGCGATTTACCACCATACTTTGATCAAAGACGACACCCTCACGCGCATGATGCCGTGGAAGAAATAACAGCAATAAAAGATGCAAAAAGGGCGGCCTAGGCCGCCTTTTTTTTTAGGGAATAAGCTGATACTCCACCAGTACAGGCCACATCGGAGCCATTGCGGGCTGGTGCAAAACGCGAACCTTGGCGTGCTTGCCGTCCAGCAGCCGCATGACATACAGATGCCCTTGCTTGAGATAGTCCATATTGTCGACATCCTGTTGCGCCCAGCTTGTGGGTATTGCAACCCCTGCGCTTAGGGCTTTTTCGCCCATATCTTGAATATAAATCGAAGCATCGTTATCGCTGGCGCGGTAGTTGGGGCGAATCCAAATGCCAGTGCCCCAGCCTGAGCCTGAGCCTGTGCTATCGAGGTTGGTTGGGCTCCAAGCCGTAGTGCCTAAGTCGTGATTGCCTTCCTCTTGGTATCTTTTGCCATCGCGCAGATTTAAGCCAAAGTGATCCAGCACGGCGACTGTGCCTTTGCCTGCTGCTGGGGTTAGATCGGTGTCTTTGCGGACGTAGTTTTCGGCGATGCTAAATTCGCTGGGGTAGGTTTCGCCCGAGGCGGCCTCGCTCAATACCAGCTGCTTACCATCTTCAGATAAGTACATTAAGCGCTTACCAACTGTGCTTTGCTGCATTTGCTGCACGGTCACTAAGGCATTGGTTGGGGTGAGTTTTTCACCCAAGCTGTAGCTGTACTCGTCTGCACTGCTAGAGACACTGCTTTGCGAGCAATTGTTGTCGGTATCGGCAAAGTGCGTGCGCAGGACTTGGATTTTGTCAGCGCTAATTTTGACGAGAACGGACTCGTAGTTAGTTGTGCTGCTGTTCCAGCGACAGCTGGGCTGAGTAGTCCAGTCGCCAATTATGGATGCGGCTTCAACTTTAGGCGTTTCATCGACCTTAGGAGGTTCTTCGACCTTGGGGCTGCTTTTTGACGAGCCGCCACAACCTGCGAGTAGTAAGGCAATGAGAAGCAGTGAGAGTGTTTTTTAATCATGAAAATCACCTTTTAGGATGGGTTATAACACCCATCCTACGCATTTATGCTGAGGTGATGCTGACCTGAATCAAGTTTAAAAACTAACCGGCTAATGCAGCTTTAGCCTAGGTCGGATGACCTTGTTGATGCGGCCAACAATGGCCATCAGTGCGGTGCGCCAGTAGCCGTGCAGGGCGATTTGGTGCAGGCGATACAGGGAGATGTACATCATCTGCGCCAGCTTGCCTTCGATCATGATGGAGTTGCGCGACAGGGTGCTCATCAGATTGCCAACTGCGCTGTATTTGCTGAGGTTGACCAAAGAGCCGTAGTCCTTGTACTGGTAATCGGGCAGTTTTTTGCCGTCGCGTTTGGCGAAAATCACTTTCAGCATATGGCTGGCTTGTTGGTGTGCGGCTTGCGCGCGCGGCGGGACTTGTTTGCCGTCCGCCCCCGTAAAGGCGCAGCAATCGCCAATGGCGTAAATGGAAGGGTCGCTGGTTTGCAGCTGGCTGTTGACGACAAGCTGGCCAGTGCGGTTGGTGTCTAGCCCCAGCGTGGATACGAAGTGCGGTGCGCGCACGCCCGCCGCCCAGACTTTGATTTTGGCAGGAATAACCGAGCCGTCCTGAGTAATAAAGCCTTCCGCCGTGACCTGAGTAACCCGCGTGCCCGTGTGAATGGTGACGCCCAGCGCTTCGAGCTCGCGCAGGGCGGAGTTGGCGATGCGTTCAGGCAGCGCAGGCAAAATGCGCTCGCCTGCTTCCAAAATATGTACGTGCACGTCGGCGGGGATGAGTTTTTTCATGCCGTAGCCGACCAGCACTTCGGCGGTGTAATACAGCTCGGCCGATAGCTCCACGCCCGTAGCCCCAGCCCCCACTATGCCGATATTGAGCGTTTTGGGGCCGTGATCGAGGCTGGTGTTGGCGCGCAAAAACTCATTGAGCAGGCTGTGGTGGAAGTGTTTGGCTTGGTCGCTGTTGTCCAAAAAGAAGCAGTGTTCTTTTGTCCCTGGCGTGTCGAAGTCGTTGGTGATGCTGCCCACCGCCATAATCAGCAGGTTGTAATGAATGCGGCGCTCAGGGACGATGATTTCACCTTTTTCATCGGCAATGGGCTCGAGAATCACCTCTTTACGAGTGCGATCCAGCCCCATCATGCGTCCTAGGTGAAAACGAAAGCCGTGATTGCGCGCGTGGGCCAGGTAATCCAGGCCATCTATGCCGTAATCCAGCGCGCCCGTGGCCACTTCGTGCAGCAGTGGTTTCCACAGATGCGTGCGGTTGGCATCGATCAGCTCGATGTAGGCTTTGCCTTTGCGCCCCAGTTTATGGCCAAGGCTGGTGGCCAGTTCTAAACCGCCAGCGCCGCCCCCTACGATCACGATGCGTTGCATAACGCCTCTCCCAAACATTAAAGTGCGGGCATTATACGCCTGCACTTTGCCGACCGCATGGGTTAAGCGC